>VGML01000037.1 GCA_016866415.1 Bacteroidota bacterium
TACTTGGCTTTTGGAATTTTATTTTGAACAAAAAGCGCCTATCAAATGCCTTGTCCAAGTTTTCAGCAAGGTTGGTTGTAGCAATGAAAATCCCTTTGAAATTCTCCAATTCCTCTAACAGAATATTTTGTATTGCGTTTTCTGTTTGGGCAACACTACTCGAAGTATTATTCTTTCTGGTCGCAAGAATTGCATCTGCTTCGTTGAACATCAAAATAGGGTCAAGTTTACATTCTTTCTTCAATTGTTCGTAATCTTTGAAAATTTTCTTGATTAACTTCTCACTTTCTCCAAACCACATAGATTTGCTCTGACTAATGTCAACTTTCATTATTTCTCGACCAGAAGTCTTTGCCAACTGAAGAACTGTTTCTGTCTTTCCTGTTCCTGGTGCTCCGAACAACAGAATATTCATGTTTTGCGGAAGCCCTTTGCCTGACAAACGGTTCATTAGCTCATGATGCGTTTCATTTTCAAGCATATTTTGAACCTTATCAATTTGAGTTTTTTCTTCCAACTCATAAAACAAGTTCTTGGATACAATTGATTCAGGTTTAATGGTATTTTTCTTACTCTCTGGTTTGAGAATCTTTATACCATTCAATTTTAAAAGTTCAGCCGTTTTATCCGTAATTGTTAACTCCATATCATTGTAAAACCTTCCTTGGCTGTATTCAACCAATTCTTGTTTAATCAACTTATTCTCTTTTGAATAAATTCCTTGTAAGTACTTTACTTTACCCGAAGCCGAACCGAAGAAGGAGGCAATTAAATCATCAATATCGATGTAAACACCTCCATTCATTGTTTTCCATGTCACATGGATAAAGATCGCACGGTCTGGTTGCGATGCATTCATGTGATACAACCAATTTATGAACGGATATTTAATATTTGCCTGTAGTACTTCTGTGATTTCCGAGTACATTTCATCAGAATCAGTAGTTTCATCCACACACTCATTGATAATGTCGGATAATTTACCCATAACCTCAAATTGGTCGGCAAATTTTTCTTGTTTTCTTTTTGGAAAAGGTTTTTTATTCATTAATGCATCAACAATTTCTGCTGGTATATGAAAATTGTATCTGCGCATAGCATCTTCAGACCTTCTTCGTGATTTTTTCTTTGATATAAGGCCTTTCTCTACCAGTTTATTCAAAGCCGGAAAATAAGGTACCATTTCAAATGGTGTAATGTTGAAAAATCGAAAGACCTCTATCATGTCGATGGTTTCACCAAACAGATTCATTGTAGCAAAATTGGAGAAGATAAAAGCTTCATCTTTGGAAGATTTTAAGTACTTGGCTACTATGTTAAGTTCTGGAGTCAGTTCACGAAACATTTTTTTATTCAAGCTTGAATTTTGCGATTCCTTGTAAATTTTAGAGATCGCATCCAAGAGGGTGTTTTCTTGATTTTTAATTTTCGATTTTGAAACAGGACTAGACATTTTTTTAGTTTGATTTTGTGAAGACAAATACATAAACGCATTGCTCAATTAAAAATAACAGACTTTTAAAAAAATATTTTTAGTGATTGATGAAAGGCATTAAAATGTAAATAAATGATCATTTTCTTGACAAACGGGGTATCGATATTGTATCTTTGCAATCCTTTCTTTAAAAAAAGGTTAAAATCCACCTCATGAGTAAAATGAAATTATCGGAGTTTAGCTTCGACCTCCCTGAAGAATTAATTGCAAATTACCCAACGGATAATCGAGATGAAGCTCGATTGATGGTTGTTCACCGTGCCACTGGAAAAACTGAACACAAGTTATTTAAAGATGTAATCAATTACTTTGACGAAGGCGATGTGATGATTATGAACAATACGCGTGTTTTTCCTGCTCGAATGTATGGAAACAAGGAAAAAACAGGTGCGAAAATCGAAGTGTTTTTGTTAAGAGAATTGAACCGTGAAAGTTTGCTTTGGGATGTATTGGTTGATCCAGCAAGAAAAATCCGTATTGGAAATAAATTATATTTTGGAGAAGACGATTCGTTAGTTGCTGAGGTAATTGATAATACCACTTCTAGAGGACGAACGCTTCGTTTTTTGTTTGATGGCCCTTACGAAGATTTTAAGGCTAAAATAACAGAATTAGGAGAAACGCCATTACCCAAATATATTAAACGAGAAGTTGAACCTGAGGATGAAGATCGCTACCAAACGATTTTTGCTAAAGTAGAAGGCGCTGTAGCTGCTCCGACTGCAGGATTGCATTTTTCTCGGGAACTTTTAAAAAGATTGGAAATTAAAGGAATCAACTTTGCGGAGTTGACACTTCATGTTGGTTTGGGTACATTTAGAACGGTTGAGGTTGAGGATTTGACTAAACATAAAATGGACTCTGAGCAAGTGATTATCCCGGAAAAAGCGGCTCAAATTGTAAACGAAGCAAAAGCAAACAAGCGACGCGTATGTGCAGTTGGAACGACTTGTATGCGCGCGGTAGAAACATCGGTTTCAACTGAAGGCAATCTTAAGCCGTTTGACGGATGGACCAATAAGTTTATTTTTCCTCCTTATGAATTTAGTGTTGCAGATTGTTTAATTACGAACTTTCACACACCGCTTTCAACTTTGTTGATGATGATTTCTGCCTTCGCAGGTCATGAATTAATGATGAAGGCTTATCAAGAAGCAATTAAGGAAAAATATCGTTTTTACTCCTATGGAGATGCGATGTTGATTTTGTAATCACATTTGATACAAACTTTAAAAAACAAAAAGAGGTGGATTTTTCCACCTCTTTTTGTTTATCACTTCAAGTTATTTAACCTTGCTCGTCAACTCATTTTTCAAACCGCTCCATTCGACTAGGTGCATTTTTACAATTCCTACTGGAATTTTAGCTCGAACCAAAACAGGAATTTTGTTTTTATCGCTTGTTACCCAAAAATTCACATCTTCCTCACTTTTGAAATAGCGCCCTGTTTGAACCACGGGAACGAATTTGTGGCACTTGAATTTTCCTTTTCTAATTTTTATTTCTTCGTCGCCGACATATTTGATTTTCAGTTTATACAGTTCGTCATCCATGAAGCATGGGAATTCGAATATTTTTCCTTTTTTCACCCCGTTCATTTTTAGAGTTCGCGCATAATAAAATGAGGAAATCATATCTTGAACGCCAACAGGCACTTTAAACAATTGACCAGCCCCATTATCGACTTTGGCTTTATCGTGTTTGAATGTGTAATCTTGATTGATTTTATATCCTCCTTCATCAACACGACGCACAAAAAACCACGGGAAAATTCCTTTTTTATCGATGTATGTTTCATAACGATCCTCGACTTTATAAAATGAATTGAATCCACCAAGCGTTCTGCCTATTCCAACAGCATGAATCAAATCACGTCCATTACCTTTTTTCGGCGTATTTTTTAAGTCCAAAATAGCTTCGCCAGCATCCATAAAACCGTAGGTAATTCGATAGCGCAATTTTTCCCCCACTTGAAAAGCCTCATTGTCAACCGAAGGTAAATCTTGTGGTGTTGAACTTGACAAAAGAAATAAACTTAAAATGAAAGAAGTCCCTAAAAAAAGTTTTGTTTTCATAATCTGAAATTTAGAATGAAAATAAGAAATCAAACAATATGCCAATATCTTTTTTGATACTTTTGGAGTATGCAAGCATTTAGTAATGGCTTTACCGCGTTTTTTCGTGGCATAGGGTTTTCGTTCAAGCATTTTCGAATTTGGTATTTAGTTCCGATTTGTTTGTGGGTTCTGTTTGCTGGGTTCCTGACATTCCATGTTGGCCGAATATTAATTCCTTTTTTTTTGGATCTAATCGAATCTTCAACAGGACTTAAATTATCGAATGAAAGTGCCGCTGATTCATTCGAAAAATTTCTGAAAATTGGCATTTCATGGGGAGTCATTCTTGTTGTGAAAATTTTGATGTGGTATGCGATAAGTCGTTATATGAAATATTTCGTGCTAATTGTCCTTTCGCCTTTATTTGCCTATTTATCGGAAAAGACGGAAGAAAAAATTACAGGAAAATCATATCCGTTTAAGCTAATTCAGTTTCTAAAAGATGTAATCAGGGGAATTGGCATTACAATTCGAAATATGTTGATTGAAACGGGGTTAATAATATTTGGAAGCATTCTGAGTTCTTTTATTCCTTTTCTTTCTCCTTTTATCATTCTCGCTCTTTTCCTCGTCAATTGTTATTTCATGGGATTCAATTTCTTTGATTATGTCGTGGAAAGAAAAAAAATGAATATTTCAAAAAGTATCCGTTATATGCGACAAAATAAATTCACTTTACTGGGATTTGGAGTAGCATATAATCTTGTCTCGTTTATTCCCATGCTCGATTGGATGTTAGCACCGATAAGTGCTGCGACAGGTTCCGTTATTGCTGATTCAGAAATGCCTCATGGATTTAATTCTGATTCGTTTCGACTAAATTAATTTTCGAAATTTCGAAATCGAAGATATTATAAAAAACACTTCAATTAAAATATTTTAAAATTGATTAACCAACTGACAAAACAGCGTTGATAATTCAAGGCATTTGTTGTAAAGTACATTCGCTTAAAAATTAAATTCGTTGCTGATGAATAAGCGTTTTTTGCGAATATTGAAATGGAGTATTGGAATACTATTGGGTATTTTCATTCTCATTACCGCTTGTTTATATCTGTTTAAGGACAAAATAATCGGAATAGTTGTCTCGGAAGTCAACAAAACACTCAATGTTCCGGTTGCGGTTAAAAATGTGGATTTGGCTTTTTGGGGTAGTTTTCCAAACTTATCTGTTGACTTTAATGAAGTTTATATTCAAGACGCTTTTCCGAATCAAAAACCGACAGATACCTTGCTTTATTCAGAGCGAATTCGTTTGAAATTCAATCCATTGGATTTGTGGAATAAGAATTACCATGTTAAAGCGGTTCAAATTTACCCGGGTACTTTGAAAGTGAAAATCAATTCGGAAGATGAAGGGAACTACAACATTTTAAAAACAGATTCTACCACTAAAAATGAAGAATTTGAACTGAAGTTAAAATCGATAGATGTTGAGGATTTTCATGTTTCTTATTCCAATAAATCAAACGGGGAACAATACTCTACTTTTATTATTGAATCTGAATTTTCTGGTGATTTTTCCGCGTCTAACTATCGATTGATTGCCGACGGAGCCCTGCTCATTAAGAAAGCAAAGAGTGGCCAAGTTACCTTCATTAGAAATAAAACGTTGGATTATAATTTTGGGATTGATGTTAATGGAGAACAAGGAAAAGTTTCACTTAATCAAGCCGTCGTGAATTTATCGGGATTACCGTTTGAAATCAATGGATTTGTAAACTCTGATAGTGTTAAATTCAATGTGAAATCAAAAAATATTGGACTAGAAGATTTAGTGAACAAGCTATCGGTTGGTGCAATGGATGATGTTAAAAAATTCAATGGTTCTGGAGATGTTTCTTTCAATTTGGATATTGAAGGATCCACAACATCAGAGGAAGCGCTTGCAATTAATTGTGAATTTGGGATTTCGAAAGGAGCGTTAACCGAACCAAGTCAAAATCTTCGAATCAAAGACATTCGGTTGGAAGGGAAATATTCCAATGAGGGCGGTTCGGAAAAAGAATTTCTGGAATTAAAAAACATGAAATTCAAAACAGCTGGCGGGCCTTTTCGCGGGGATGTTCGATTAGTGAATTTTGAAAATCCAAAAATCAAAGGAAAAGCAACAGGAGCGGTTAATTTAAAAGTCGCACATGCCATTTTTCATTTTCCGGAAGTGGAGAAAATTAACGGATCAACCTTGATTAATGCCGATTTTGCTTTACAACAAAATGAATCTACAGGTTCAATTGAAGTCAATAAATGCGATGGAGATGTTTTTATGAAAAACTTACGTTTAAAACTTAAAGGTGATAAACGAACATTTGAAAACATCAATGGATCCATTTTTCTTCGCGGAAATGAAGCCGGAATCGACAATGCATCATTAAAAGTTGGCTCGACGGATTTACGATTGGATGGGATTTTTAGAAACATCTTTGATTATTTAAATGCAAAAAAACCATTAGAAACAGAGGTTGAAATTGAAAGCAACTATCTGAAAGTAGAAGATTTAGGAACCACAACTAAAAAAGAAAAAGTAGAAGGCGATCGAATTTTTGTCTTACCAAAAGATATTTTAGGATCCATCAATTTGACCGTTGGGACCTTACAGTATGAAAGTCATCGATTTGAGAATATTCTCGGCAAGATGAATATCCAAAATCATCGTTTACATTTCCCGCAAATAAGTTTGGTTAATGCAGAAGCATTGATAAGCGGAGCATTAATAATCGAAGAAAGAACACCTGAAATTTTTACGATTACGACTCAGGTTGCGACTAAAAACTTAAAGTTCAAACCAATGTTCATGGAATGGGACAATTTTGAACAAAAGGTGATTACCTCCAATAATATTTCAGGAAGAGCCGAGGCAGATCTCTATTTCTTTGCACCTTTTGATTTGCGCTCAGGGATCGTTTTAAAGGCAATTGAATCAAAGTTGAACTTAAAAGTTTATGACGGTCATTTGAAAAACGTTCCATCATTCAAAGACATAACAGAAAGTTTAAAGACAAATTCTGGAAAACTCGTTTTGGGTAAGAAAAACATTGATTTATTGGAGGAAAAGCTAAGCGATATTTCGTTTCAAACCTTAGAAAATTCAATTGTAATAAAAAACGGGATTGTCAATATTCCTAAAATGAATATTGGTTCCTCTGCTTTGGATATGGACGTTTCCGGAGTTCATTCATTTGATAATGAAATTGATTACCGATTTGCTTTTCGTTTGCGTGATTTAATGAAATCAGAGAAAGATTCTGAATTTGGTGAGGTAATCGATGATGGAACGGGAATTAAAATATTCATGCGTATGCACGGAACGCTTGAAAATCCAATCATTGAATGGGATAAAACTTCGCGCAAAGAACAAGCCAAACAGAATAGAGAGGAGGCAAAAAAAGATGCCAAATCTATTTTAAAATCGGAATTCGGTTTATTTAAAAACGATACTACAGTTAAAGAATATAAACCGCAGGATATACCGAAAGAGGAACTAAAAATCCATTTCGGACCTGCAACCAAGGAAGAGTTCAAGGAAGTTCAAAAGGAGAAAAAAGATTCCAAACTGAAAAAGACACTTAAAAATTGGAAAGACCAACAAAATCAAGAGGGGGAGGAAGGTTTTAAAGTCGGAAAAGGCGGAGGGGGATAATTGTTATATTATTCATTTCTTTAAAAAAATTATTATTTTGACAAACTAAAAACGTCTATTAATGATTAAATTGCTTTTAGTTTCTTTTTTTATTTGTTCCATTGTATCATTTGTTTTATTGATTCAAGTAATTAGAAAAAAAATAAGTTTTTGGCGATTTTGTGTTTATATGGTTATACAATTGCTTTTAGGGTTCATTTTTTTTTATAAAACCATACCCAGAATAGAATCTAGATTTAGAAATATAAAACACCATGTCGTTGTTAGATCTAAAGATTGCGATTGCAAAAAAAATGATTTAATTAAAAATGATTACAAAACAGTTCATAGACCGATGGCTATAAAAGTTACTAATAATGGTTTAATCTTAGATCATAAAGTACTTAAGAAAAGGATAAAGTTGAAAAAGTTAGTTAACGTAGTTGAAGGAGATGGTTTTTACATGATTAATGCAAAAAATAGTGAGCAATGCTTAACACCTTTGGCTGAAAAAAGGCTCAAAGAACTTGGTTTGTTGTTTCGATCTTTGATTGAAAACGAAGAAAACAAAAAGGACTATTTTGTTATTTCTTCAATGACACGAACAGAAGCCCAACAGGAAAATATTAGAAAACTATATCCTCGTGCAGCAACAAAGGGATTTTCAACTCATTCTTATGGTGTTTCATTTGATATTTCAGAAATAATTTCATTTGGCAAATGCTCTTCTGCTCAAAAAGCATTAAAATTAGCACTTAGCAAAATGCAGAGCGAGAAAAAAATTCTTCTTTGCCCAGAGACAAAATGCATCCACGTAACGGTAATTAAATAGTATATTGATTTCCCTAAAAACCAAGAGTAGAATAACCTATAAACTCTTCGACTTTTCAATTAGAGCCGTCGTTGAATAACCCTCGACCAAATTAATTGTAACTACGGAACCTCCTTTTTTTCGAACGATATCAGATCCTACAATGTATTTTTTGGAGCTAGAATCCAGTTCGTTCGCGTCGTAATCGCCGCCTTTTACCAGCACATCAGGTTCCAGGGGGCGAATGAGTTCAAATGGTGTTTCTTCATTGAAAATTACTACCAAATCCACAAAGCCAAGTGAAGCAATAACGTTCATTCTTGCCAGTTCATTGTTTATAGGACGATTTGGGGCTTTGTTTAGTGCTTTTACTGATCGATCACTGTTAATGCCAACAATCAATCGATTTCCAAGTGAAGCGGCTTCTGCCAAATAGGTGATGTGTCCCAAATGCAAAATATCAAAACACCCATTGGTGAATACGACCTTTTCGTTTTTTAAGTGATACATAGCAACAAGACGTATTGCTTCTTCAGTTGAAACGATTTTCGACTTTATGTATTCCAGTCGCGCGGACATCAGTCGAGTAAATTGGTTTTTTCGTTTGGAAATACAAGCGAAGGTTTGAATGATTTCGCCTCTTCAAAATCCATGAATCCGTATCCAATGATAATAATGATATCATCCACGGAAACGCGTCTTGCAGCTGGACCATTTAAACAAATCATACCTGATTTTCGATCACCTTTAATTACATATGTTTCAAAGCGCTCACCATTATTGATATTCACAATTTGAACGCGCTCCCCTTCAAGCAAATTGGCAGCTTCCATCAAGTCTTGATCTATTGTGATACTTCCAATGTAATTCAATTCGGCCTGTGTAACCCGAACTCGATGAATTTTTGATTTTAGTACTTGAATCAACATAAAATTGAAAAAATGAGCGACAAAAATAAAGCAAATAAACGGATTACAACAATAAATTATCAATCAGCCTTACTTGGCCGCAAAATGCAGCGATGCAACAAACAGTTGGTTTTTTCCAATCATCAGCTTCCAAAAGATTTTCCGAATTCACAATTTCAAGATATTCCAGTTTTAAAGTGCCCTTTTCAAAAAAGTCGACTGCTCGGTTTTTTAATTCAGAAGGGCTCAATGTCAACTTGTTTGCTTTAACAAAGTTTAGAGTCTTCCAAATGATTAGAGCTTCCACTTTTTGTTCTTCGGATAAACGCATATTTCTACTGCTCATCGCCAGACCACTTGGTTCTCGAAGTGTATCGCATGCAACAATTTCTATGGGAAATCCATATGCTTTCGCCATGTGACGAATGATTGCTAATTGCTGAAAATCTTTCTGACCAAAATACGCTTTTTCAGGTTTAACCAATTGAAATAAATTGTGAACCACATGAACCACTCCTTGAAAGTGACCGGGACGGAACTTTCCTTCTAAAACGTTGTCGAGATGTCCTAAATCGATTGGTTTAAACTGATCATTTGGAGGATAAATTTCATCTACTTCTGGATTGAAAACAAGGTAATTAGAACAATTCTCGTTCAATAAAGCCAAATCTTGTTCAATTGTTCTAGGATAATGAATTAAATCTTCTTTGTTATTAAATTGTGTCGGGTTCACAAAAATGCTTACAACTACAATGTCGTTTTCCTCAGATGCACGTTGAATTAGCTGCAAATGCCCAGCATGTAAAGCCCCCATAGTAGGAACAAACCCAATACTTTTTGAATTGATTTTTGCTTCATCCAGCATTTTTTGCAATTCAAAAACAGTCTTTACTATCATCTCCATTAACGAATTAGGAGCAAAGCTATTGCTTTTTATGAAAGTTCGTGAAAAATTAGTAACTTTGCATCCTATCAATTTTGAATGGAAAAGAAAAAAGTTCTATTTATTTCTCAGGAAATATTCCCATTTTCACCTAAATCTGACATTTCTTCAACCGCCAGAAGGTTGCCGCAAGTTGTGCAAGAGGCGGGAAAAGAGATTCGCGTTTTCACTCCTCGTTTCGGAGCTATTAATGAGCGTAGGCATCAACTACATGAAGTGATTCGTTTGTCAGGTTTAAATATTTGCATTGATGACCATGATCACCCGTTGATTATAAAGGTTGCTTCTGTTTCCTCAGCAAGAATGCAAGTGTATTTCATCGACAATGATGAATATTTTAAAAGAAAAACAATGCTTCAGGACGAAAGAGGTATATATCATGCCGACAATGACGAGCGAGCCATGTTTTTCTGTAGAGGAGTATTGGAAACTGTAAAGAAACTAGGTTGGCAGCCGGATGTAATTCATTGCCATGGATGGATGACTGGAATAATGTCATTATACATTAAACATATTTACAACAAAGACCCACATTTTAAAGATACGAAAGTAGTTTATTCGTTATATAACGATGCATTTG
Source organism: Bacteroidota bacterium (assembly GCA_016866415.1). Lineage (GTDB taxonomy): Bacteria > Bacteroidota > Bacteroidia > Flavobacteriales_D > Crocinitomicaceae > UBA952. The sequence goes on from VGML01000037.1 coordinate 10,474, forward strand.
ATATTTCTTTGGATAAACGTTTTGCGGAAAAATTGAAATTTGATGGCTTTCCAGATGAAGTGGCAAAGAAATTTGAGGATACATCTTTTTTAAATGTAACGAAATCATTTATCGATTACTGTGATGGACTTTCAATTGCAGTTGATAATATCAATCCAGACCTTGGAGCCATTTTTGACTCGGCAGTGCATTGCCACAAATTGGATTATGTCCAGGAAGAAAATCAAGCAAAGGAATTCTCTGTTTTTTTTGATAAGGTTGTGGATGAAAGTGTTTTGGCCTAGTTTTCATGAAAAAGTATTGGTTTTTTGCATTTTTATTTTTTGCTGCGTTAGTAATTTTTAGTGCATGTAAAAAAAAAGATTTTGTTAATGGGAAAGATGCAATTGATCCCAATGAAATTTTGAATGGTATAACTACAGATACGTTTGATATCGTTACCTATACCATAGCTGAAGATTCAACTATTACAAGTAATCCCGCTAATTCAGTTTTAGGAAGTTACATTGATCCAAAGTTTGGTAAAATGCGAGCTTCTTTTTACACACAACTCAGATTGGGAACTATCAATCCGGATTTTGGAAATGTCAATTCAATTAAAATTGATTCATTTGTATTGGCTCTGAAGTACGTCGGTTACTACGGTGATCTCGGCGCACAGTCTTTTGAAGTATTGGAAATGGATGAATCAATATATCTCGATTCGAGTTATTACGCATTTTCCGAAAAAGCTACTAAAAATGGTAACTTAATACCAATTGGAAAGAGAAATATTGTACCAAATCCAAACGAAAAAACGATTGTTGGTGAAGATACCGTTGACGCTCAATTGAGAATTCAATTAGATACGAATTTTGCGAAGTATTTAGTCAACGAGGCGAAATTTGGAATAGGCTTCACTAGCAATGAAAATTTCTTAAACTTTTTTAAAGGAATTAAGGTAAAAACAAACAATTCAAATCAAGCAAAAGGAGAAGGAGGGATATTTTATTTTAATCTAAACGATCCCGCCTCAAAAGCAACAATTTATTTCACGCAGGATACGGTTAGTAAGTCTTTTGATTTATTGATTAATACAAGTTGTGCTGATTTTAATCATGTAGAAATTGAAAATTCGGGTTATCCAATTGAAAATGTTTTATCCGATTCAACGGAGGGATTGACTGAGTTTTATGCACAAGCATTTAAACATCGTGCATTTATTAAAATTCCAGGATTAAATGAATTATCTGAGAAAGCAGTTATTCATCGTGCTGATTTAACTTTACCCATTCAATATCAAACAGGATACAGATATAGACCAGGTTTTAGCGTTTCTGCCGCTACCAAATTGAAAAGCACCGATCAAAGCTATACCAATCTTGGAATCCTTGGTGAATTGAACGATGTGAAAAAATATTTTAAATTGAACTTAAAGAATTATGTTCAAGCCGTCGTTAATAAGAATATTGAAAACAATGGAGTTTTAGTTTCTCCGAGATTTTTCATTAATACAGCCGAACGAATTGTCTTTAATGGAAAAAATACTACAAATAAAAATCGACCAAAATTTATTCTAACCTATACAACATACTAGCCTATGTGTGGAATTGTCGCCTATATTGGGAAGAAACAGGCTTTCCCAATTGTTCTTAAAGGATTAAAAAGATTGGAGTACCGAGGATATGATAGTGCTGGAGTTGCTCTTTTGAATAATGGAAGCTTAAATATTTACAAACGTTCAGGAAAAGTATCGAATCTTGAGGGGTTTGCGCTTAAAAGCGATGTTGAAGGAAATGCTGGAATCGGACATACTCGTTGGGCCACGCATGGTGCACCGAATGACGTAAATGCTCACCCACATTTCTCGAATGATGGGACGCTTGCACTAATACATAATGGTATTATAGAGAATTATGACATTCTGAAAAAAGATTTAACTTCCAAAGGATATACATTTAAAAGTGAAACGGATACAGAAGTTTTAGTTCATTTGATTGATGATATCCGAAAAAATGAAAATGTTTGGTTTGGCGAGGCATTAAGAAGAGCTTTGCATCACGTTGTTGGAGCATATGCGATTGTAGTTATTTCAAAAGATGAACCGAATAAACTGGTAGCTGCAAGAAAGAGCAGTCCACTTGTTGTGGGCATAGGAAATGAAGGTGATTTTTACCTCGCTTCAGATGCCACTCCAATAGTTGAATACACAAAAAATGTCGTTTACCTAGAAGATGAAGAAATTGCTGTAATCGACTTAGCTGAAGGCCTTCGGATATACAATATTGGCGATCAAGAAAAAACCCCTTATGTACAACAATTGGAGTTGGAGCTTGCAGCATTGGAAAAAGGAGGATATGAGCATTTCATGATTAAGGAAATCAATGAACAACCCAGATCGATTCAAGATTGTTTTAGAGGTCGATTAAATGCGACAGAGGGTTGGGTTTCTCTTGGAGGAATTCGCGAATACGAACAAAAAATGATTAACGCTAATCGCATGATTATCGTGGCATGTGGAACATCTTGGCATGCTGGATTAGTTGGTGAGTATTTAATTGAAGATTTGGCGAGAATAAACGTCGAAGTTGAATACGCAAGTGAATTCAGATATCGAAACCCGATTATAACGGAAAACGATATAGTAATTGCTATATCACAATCAGGAGAGACAGCTGATACATTGGCAGCTCTTGAATTAGCCAAGTCAAAAGGCGCTACAATTCTTGGGATTTGTAATGTGGTTGGATCTTCTATTTCACGGATTACAGATGCAGGTTCTTACACACACGCGGGTCCGGAAATTGGCGTGGCTTCAACAAAAGCATTTACAGCACAGGTTACGATTCTAACGCTCATGGCTTTGTCTTTAGGACATAAAAAAGGAATGATTAATGATTCCAAGTTTCATACATTACTGGCTGAATTGGAAGCTATACCAGATAAAGTCAAGACTGTTTTGGAGTCGAATAAAGCAATAGAGAAAATAGCAGAGGAATATAAGAATGCATCTAACGCTCTTTATTTAGGGAGAGGCAGTTCTTTCCCAGTTGCACTTGAAGGCGCTCTTAAGCTGAAAGAAATTTCCTACATCCATGCGGAAGGTTATCCAGCTGCTGAAATGAAACATGGTCCTATCGCGTTAATCGATGAAAACATGCCAGTATTTGTAATAGCCACTCATGGCAATTCGTATGAGAAAGTAGTATCGAATATTCAAGAAGTAAAGGCTCGAAAAGGGAAAATAGTTGCAATAGTTACTCAAGGAGATAAACATGTCAAGGAGTTAGCGGATCACATAATCGAAATCCCTGAAACAGATGAGTTTTTAGTACCTTTGTTAGCGACAATTCCATTCCAATTACTTTCCTATCACATTGCGGTTATGCGCGGATGCAACGTTGACCAACCTAGAAATTTGGCCAAATCTGTTACGGTGGAGTAAAAGGATAATTTTGAAGCAACTAAAATTGAGTTTTTTCGTTATTTTAGTAAAAAATGATATGTTGAAATCAAAATTGTTATTTATACTTATCGGTTCATTATTAGCTTTAAATTATACTTTTGGACAAGTAACTGCTGCAGACTGTAGTAATGCAGTTAATATCTGTCAAAATGCAAATTTTGCTATTGATCCAAATGGTCCTGGTGCCGTAGCGGATTTTCAGTCTGGTACAGTTTCAAACCCTTCTACAA
>VGML01000038.1 GCA_016866415.1 Bacteroidota bacterium
ACGATATTTTAGTTTTTGGATTTCATCTTGTTTTAATTTTCACTACTTTTGCCTCCTAAAATCAGTCGATATGAGTTATGATATTATAGTATTAGGAAGCGGTCCGGGTGGGTATGTTACAGCAATTCGTGCTTCTCAACTTGGTTTGAAAACTGCCATTATTGAAAGAGAATCACTTGGTGGAATTTGCTTGAATTGGGGATGTATTCCAACAAAAGCCTTGTTGAAGTCCGCAAACGTTTTTGAATATCTTTCTCATGCAGCTGATTATGGAATTACCATTGGAAATGCATCTGCTGATTTCGGAGCTATGATTAAAAGAAGTCGTGACGTCGCAAATGGAATGAGCGCGGGTATTCAATTTTTGATGAAGAAAAATAAAATCGATGTCATCAAAGGAAATGGTGTTGTAAAACCTGGAAAAAAAGTTCTTGTTACCGATGAAAGCGGCGCAACAACTGAATACTCAGCTTCGAAAGGTGTGATTATCGCCACAGGTGCTCGTTCGCGCGAGTTACCAAATCTTCCGCAAGACGGAGAAAATATCATTGGATATCGTCAAGCGATGACTTTACCGAAACAACCCAAGAAATTGGTGGTTGTTGGTTCTGGAGCAATTGGTGTTGAATTTGCTTATTTCTACAATGCGATTGGAACTGAAGTTACAATCGTTGAATATTTACCAAACATTGTCCCAGTTGAGGATGAAGATGTTTCAAAGCAATTAGAGAAATCATTTAAAAAAGCTGGAATTAATGTAATGACAAACGCATCGGTAGAATCCGTTGACACAAAAGGTAAAGGTTGTATTGTTACGGTTAAAACGGCCAAAGGAGAAGAAAAAATCGAATGCGACGTGGTACTATCTGCTGTTGGAATTCAAGCAAACATTGAAAATATTGGTTTAGAGGAAGTTGGAATCATCGTTGATAAAGGACGAATTCTAGTAAACGATTATTATCAAACGAACATACCGGGCTATTATGCAATTGGTGACGTTGTTCCAGGTCCTGCTTTGGCTCACGTTGCCTCAGCTGAAGGAATCATTTGTGTTGAAAAATTAGCTGGTCATCACCCAGAGCCATTGAATTATGGAAATATTCCGGGATGTACTTATTGCTCTCCTGAAGTTGCTTCTGTTGGTATGACTGAAAAAGCGGCGAAAGAAGCTGGTTATGATATCAAAATTGGAAAATTCCCATTCTCTGCATCTGGTAAAGCGAGCGCTGCAGGAGCAAAAGACGGTTTTGTGAAATTAATCTTTGATGCAAAATATGGTGAACTTTTAGGTGGACATTTAATCGGAGCAAATGTTACCGAAATGGTTGCTGAATTAGTTGCTGTTCGTAAATTGGAAACAACAGGTGAGGAATTGATTAAAACAGTTCACCCACATCCAACTATGTCTGAAGCGATTATGGAAGCCGCTGCTGCTGCATATGGTGAGGTTATTCACTTGTAAGATTTCATAATTAGAATTTAAAAATAGGATTCTTATGGAAAAATGGAGAGTATTTACCATTCTAGTTGGATTAGGTTTGTTCATAGTAGCATTATTGTCTACAAATTGGACAATAGAGTTGAATTCAATTATGAAAAGTGGAGAAGCTAGTTTAGTCCAAGAAGTTGGATGGTTACTTTTACTTTTGTTGGCAGGCTTCAGTTGGATTTTCTCCCTAGTATTATTATTCTATCCATTCTTTGTAGAAATGGAAATGGGTGGAAGCAAAAGTTGGAGGAATTACTTTATTTTCTTTTCAATTTTACTTTGTTTTCCTATCATTTATTTGATTTTATATCCCACTACCTTTATTAATGGAATTTATTCATGGGTAAGTCTTGCTGTTTTTGGATACGGGGCGGGACATACTTTAATAATGTACCTTAAAGAAAGATAGAAGATAAATTAGTGAGATTTATTTTATAAAAAGCTTAACTATTTCTTCTTTTTCTTCGCTGCAAACTCAACAATGATTCCGATGGTTGGTTGCACGATACCGCTCGCGTTATCAATTAACTTGGTCTTGTAGCGAGTTGGATCGTTTGGATCAGTTACAGGAACGCCGTTTGCATCTTTTTCAACTAATAAAATGGGAGCCACTTTCGTTTTATAGCCATATAAATTCTGAATATCCAAATAGAAGTTCATGGAGAATTTTTCCAAGAAAATCTTTTTGTCCACGCGCACATTCAATTGGTGAAAAGCGGCCTCACGTTCTGTGTTTAACCTTCCGTAATCCAAAACTCCCTGACCATTAATATCCCAATTTTCTTTTAAAGCGGAGACTCCAATGTTGTAAGGTGTGTAAGGTGAACCACCTGAGTACAACCAACGGAAACCGAACTGCCAACCCTTCTTGAATATTTTTCCACCCGTGAATGAAACGATGTGCTTGCTATCCCAAGAGGTTGGAACGTAATTGCCATTTTTATCTTTGAACTCTGAATTAACAAAGGTGTAAGCCAAAATAGCGTAGTATCCTTTAAACATTTTTTGCTGATACAAAAACTCAAATCCATACGTTCTTCCTTCCGAACTGGATTTTACAGCCTCATTTCCAACAACACCAAAGTCGGAGCCGACATTAGCTAATGAAAGTGAATCTTTTATGGAAAACGGGTAATTCTGATAATTTTTGTAAAAACCTTCTAATGTAAATCTCGCATTGAATTTGGTTAAATATTCGGTTCCTAAAACAAAATGATCTGCACTGATGTATTTCAAGTTATTCTCTTTGTTCACCAACACTCCATTCGCATCTCTATAACCAAGAATTGTGTATGAAGGTAACTGATGGAAGCGAGCAACATTCGCGTTGATTGCCCATTGTTCATTAAATTTATAATTCGCTGAAAAACTTGGCGAAAGTTGATTCAACGGGTTCAAGAGGCTTTTGGAATAATTTGAAAAGTCGGTACGAAGGCCAAACGATAAATTCAATCGTTCGTTATAAAATCCTTTGCTTACTTGGCCGAAAGCAGCCATTTTACTCAAAAATAAATTTGATTCAAAATCAATTATTACTGGGAATCCTTGAACGGTTACGTTGTTATAGGTCGAATTAAAGTATCTTGCGTATTCATAACCAAATCCCGCATTCACGCGCCATCCATTTTTCGTATACGTGTGTTCGAAACGGAATTTATTTTCGGCTTCAAAAGATTTGTAATCAAGCAATAAATTCTCAGGTGTTTCAATTAAATTTTTGTAACGCGAGGACGTATTATTTAGCATGTTTCGACTAACAACGAAATTCTGGTATGAATTCTTGGAATAATGCACCCAATTGACCCCAACCGTATAATTCCATTGATTTTGAATCGGTAAATTATTCAAGATAAAACTATTATATTCACGCTGCGTGGAATCTGTTACCTTCTCATTAACTTTTTGATAGAGTTGAAACAAATCAATTGCACCCAATCCAATGAAAGTAACTTTGTTTTTGTCATTAATGTTCAAATTTACTTTATACTGAAAGTCATTATATTCAGGTAAAATCGGAAGTTTTAATGCCGTAAAAAGAAATTGTAAATACGATTTTCTTGCAGAAAAAATAAAATCAGCTTTTTTTCCAAGTGGACCGTCAAACGTTAAAGCAATATCGCTTGAACCAAGAGCGAAGTTCGTTATCAAAGCATCTTTGTTTCCATCTTTTTGTTTAAAAGCGAGAACGGAGCTCAGTCCATTGGCTCTATTCGCAGGAAATGCTCCAGAATAAAAATCGACTTCTCGGATAAAATTCACGTTTAAAAGTCCAACAGGCCCACCGCTACTTCCTTGTGTTGCAAAGTGGTTGATGTTCGGAACTTCTATTCCGTCCAAATAAAATTTATTTTCACCAGGAGACCCACCTCGAATGATGATGTCATTTCTAAATGTTGCGCGAGAAGCTACACCGGGCAGGGCTGCGATTACTTTACTAACATCTCGTCCTGCTCCTGGAAGACGTTCAATTTCTGTAGTGTTCAATGTTTTCAAAGAAACTGGAGATTCCGTTTTTCGAACGAATGGACTTGCTTTCACCACTACTTCTTTGTTTTCGAGGACAAATTCTTCCAATGCAAAATCCAAATCAACTGATCGCGCATTGGTAACTGTAATTTCATTTAAAATCAATTCTCTAAATCCTGGTGCTGTTGCTTTGAATGAATAAACGCCAGGAGCGATTCCTGAAAATTCGAAATTACCATTTTCATCTGTAATTGTTCCTTTCGTCAATTCAATAATTTGAACTTTAGCTTGGGAAATCCCTTGATTATTTGATGTGTTGTAAACACGACCTTTGATTAAACCAATTTGCGCGAATGAAAAGAAAATGCAAAGATTTGAGAGAATGAGGAAAGATACTTTCATTGATTTGATTTTGATAAGATACAATTGAAAAAGCTTAATTGTTTAGCTTTTAGTCATTAAAATGAAATTCTGAAGGATTTGTTTTCCATCCGCAGTCATAATGGATTCGGGATGAAATTGAACACCAAAAAGTTTTTTATCAGGAAATTCCAAAGCCATTATCACGTTTGTTTCGCCTACAGCTGAAATATTTTCTATTGGAGCTTCTTTTACTTTCCAAGAGTGATAAAGTCCTACTGAAATTTTATCGTTCAAATCTCTGAATAATTCATTTTTATTCAAAATCGTTATATCTTCAGAAACACCATGTTTGACATGTTTTTGATTTTCGAGTTCCAAATTCAGATACTGAGCGATACCTTGCATTCCTAAACAAATTCCTAGAACAGGAATTTTTTCTTCGCAAATTTTCAGAATATTAAACAGATTCTTCTTTTCAGTTGGTAATCCTGGTCCTGGTGAAAGAACGATGGCGTCATATTTTGAAATCTCATTTAAATCGATTTGATCATCCAAAATTGTTGTGACCGAGCAATCTAACCCTTCGAGGTAATGCACCAAATTATAGGTGAAGGAGTCATAAAAATCAACCACAAGTAAGTTCACGTGACACGAATTTTGTTACTTTGCAAAAGTAGAAAACAAAAGACATTAAACTGCGATGAGTAAAAAAGCAATTCAAATTCCAAATGCGCCGGCACCTGTTGGTCCATATAGTCAAGCAATTTTATCCGGAAATACACTTTATGTTAGTGGTCAAATTCCACTGAACCCGGAAACAGGTAGCCTAGAGATTGACTCAATTGAAAACGCCACGCATCGTGTCTTGAAAAACATTGGAAAATTACTTGAAGCGGCCGGATTTCAGTTCGAAGATGTCGTAAAATGCTCCATATTTTTGAAGGACCTGAATGATTTTGCAATTGTTAATGGAATTTATGCATCCTATTTTGCTGGAATACCCCCGGCTCGTGAGACGGTTCAAGTCGCTCGATTACCTCTTGATGTAAACATTGAAATTTCTTGTATCGCGTTCAAAAACTGATGTCAAAAACCAATCTTGATTTATCGGTAATTATTGTCAATTACAACGTTGTTTATTTTTTGGAGCAATGTTTAAACTCTGTTATTGCAGCTTCCAAGAATTTGAATGTTGAAGTTTTTGTGGTTGACAACAACAGTGTAGACGGATCAGTAGAATTGGTTCAAGAAAAATTCTCTGATGTTAAATTAATTGCAAATAAGGAAAATACGGGCTTTTCAAAGGCCAATAATCAGGCGATTCAATTATCCTCGGGAAGATACATTTTACTGCTCAATCCAGATACAGTTGTTGAGGAAGATACCTTTGAGAAAACAATTAAGTTTATGGACGAGCATCCCGATTCAGGTGGACTTGGTGTTCGTATGATTGACGGAAAAGGTAAATTCTTACCTGAATCAAAACGTGGATTTCCTTCGCCTTGGGTTGCATTTTGTAAAATATTCGGTCTCTCTAAAGTATTTCCAAAGTCAAAATCGTTTAGCCAATATCACTTGGGATATTTATCTGAATTTGAAATCAATGAAATAGATGTCTTAAGTGGCGCCTTCATGTTAATGCGAAAGGAAACCCTGGATAAGGTTGGTAATTTGGATGAGACTTTTTTTATGTACGGGGAGGACATTGATTTGTCTTATCGCATTAAATTAGGAGGATACAAGAATTATTATTTTCCAGATACAAAAATCATCCATTACAAAGGAGAAAGTACCAAGAAGAGTTCGGTGAATTATGTCTTTGTTTTTTACAAAGCAATGGTGATTTTCGCTAAAAAACATCTATCTGCAAATAACGCTAAATTGTTCTCTTTTGCAATTAATTTGGCTATTTATTTCAGAGCTTCAGTTGCGATTTTAAATCGATTCATTCATAAAATAAGCTTGCCTTTCTTCGATTATTTTATCTCATTGACTGGGTTGTTCGTGCTTTCTCATCGTTGGGCGCAACATGATATTCATTTTCCGGAACGAGCATATTTCATTTCATTTCCAATTTACGTTCTTATTTGGTTGGTTTGTAATTTAATTAGTGGGCTTTACGACAACAAAAACAATAAACTGTTGATTTGGCAGGGAACCATGATGGGAACCGCTATCATCTTGATTTTCTATGCGTTACTTCCAAAAGATTGGCAGTTCTCCCGACTTTTTAGTCTTGTAGGTTCTTTGTGGTATATCGGTCAATTCTATCTTTCTCGGGTCATCATCAATTTATTTCGAAACAACCGTTTTTCATTACCAGACGTTCCTAAAAAGCGTTTTGCAATTGTAGGAAATGAAGTTGAATTTAAACGAGTTGAACAACTGCTTTTGGAAACCTATCCAAACATTGAGATTATTGTTCCAGTCTCAACAGCTGAGCGTTTTTCTAATTCTGTAGGTGATTTCAATCAGATTGACGAAATAATTAAAATTCACAAAATCAATGAACTTATTTTTTGTTCCAAGAACTTAACAGCAAAGGAGATTATTACTGGAATGTCGAAAATTGAGGAACACAATATTGAATTTAAAATTGCACAACCGGACACCTCTTATTTGATAGGAAGTAATTCGATTGATTCTTCAGGAGATATATATATCCTAAACTCTAATAATTTAAGTCGGCCTGAAAACCTTCGCTCAAAACGTTTGGTTGATTTTTCTTTTTCTATTTTATTTTGTTTGATCACTCCCGTTTTTATTTGGTTTTTTGAAAATAAATCTCGCTTTACAGCAAATTTGATCGATGTATTATTGGGGAAAAAGAGTTTTGTGGGTTACATCCAAACAAACAAACAGAACAGCAAGCAATTACCAAAAATAAAACCAGGAGTGCTTCCTCCTTATGAAACGCCTAAAAATACGGCTGAAGACACGCTTGAACGCTTAAATTTGCTTTATGCTAAAAATTTCAGCACTCTCTTTGACATTCAGGTGATTATGTCCAATTGGAAAAAACTAGACCAATAACCTAATTAATTTTAAATTCTCGGCTAACTTTTTTATCTTTGTGCCGCAAAAGCGTTGACAAACTAGGTAATAATGGCAGAAATTGAAATTCGATTGCCCAAAATGGGTGAAAGTGTAACAGAGGCGACTATAACAAATTGGTTAAAAAACATTGGTGATTCAGTATCAATCGATGAACCACTAGTTGAAGTTGCCACAGATAAAGTTGACAATGAATTACCTTCTGAAGCTGCCGGAACCCTTGTTAAAATTTTATTTGAAAAAGATCAAGTTGCCAAGGTTGGTGATATAATTGCTCTTTTATCAACAGATGGAAGCACAGTTACAAGAGAATTTGTACCTGAGTCGAAAAAAGAAGAAACGGTTGCACCTGTTAAAACAAAAGCTGTAGTAGAATTAAAAGCATCTTCATCAACAGAAGCAATTTCAAAAAATGGTTCAAATGGCAAGTTTTTCTCTCCTCTTGTTAGAAGTATTGCTCAAAAAGAGAATGTTTCTAAATCCGAACTGGATTCTATACAAGGTTCTGGTCAAGAGGGCAGAGTTACGAAAAACGATTTGATTTCGTATTTGGCAAATCGAGTAAATTCTGCTCAAAGAGTTGAAGTGATTTCAGACAATAAACTACCTCTTGCTCCGAAAGTAGATTCACCTCAAATTGTCGGTGGAGGATTTTTAAGTAACATCAAAGAACCGATTGTGGTTCCGAATCCGGGAGACGAAATTATCGAAATGGATCGTATGAGGAAGCTAATTGCTGATCACATGGTTATGTCCGTTCACGTCTCTCCTCATGTTACATCATACGTGGAAGCTGACGTCACTAAAATCGTTAATTGGAGAAATAAAGTCAAAAAGAAATTTTTGGAGCGTGAAGGAGAAAACATTACTTTTACGCCAATCCTAATTGAAGCGATTGTTAAGGCTATTAAAGATTTTCCAATGGTAAATGTTTCAGTTTCAGGAAATAATATCATCAAACGAAAAGATATTAATATTGGAATGGCTACCGCTCTTCCTTCAGGTAACTTAATTGTGCCTGTAATTAAAAACGCGGATCGTATGAATTTGACAGGTTTAACAAAAGCGGTTAATGAACTGGCGAACAACGCAAGAAACAATAAATTGAAGCCTGAAGATATTCAAGGAGGAACGTACACCGTAACAAACGTTGGTTCCTTTGGAAATGTAATGGGAACGCCAATCATTAATCAACCGCAAGTTGCTATTTTGGCATTAGGAGCGATTCGAAAAGTTCCAGCTGTTATCGAAACACTTGAAGGTGATTTCATCGGTATCCGTCATAAAATGTTCCTTTCTCATTCATATGATCATCGAGTTGTTGATGGGGCTCTTGGAGGACAATTTGTTAGACGAGTAGCAGACTATTTGGAAGACTTTGATTTGGAAAGAGAATTTTAAAAAACCAACCTACTAACCTATGAAAAAATTAATTTGGTTATTCCTATTTTTGCCTGTTTTTGGGGTATTCGGTCAGTTCACAGAGACCGAAGTGAAAAACATGATAAGTCAATCCTCTGAAAAGGAGCTCGTTTTTAACTGCTCTCGTTTTCTTCAGGAGAATCATTATCATTTTGCTGAAATAATTACGAATAGGTTATTAGAAATTAAACCTGAAAATCCAAACTATAACTACCGTAAAGGTTTTATTGTTCTTGGAATGCGAAGAGATGAAGTTACTGCCATTAAATACTTGACTAAAGCTACAAATGGCTCAAAAATTCAGAGAAATTATGATATATACTCCGTTGGAGAAGATGCTGTGCCTGCTGATGCATTTTTTCATCTTGGACGTGCTTACCATTTGGATGAAAAATTTGAAAAAGCGGTAGACAATTATAAAAAATTTTTAGAATTAACCGCAAAAGAATCTGAGTTGGTGCCTGAAGCTAAAAAACGCATCGTTCAATGTTCCGTGGCTAAAAAATTAATTGCTCAACCCCAGAATGTGAATATTCGCAATATTGGTCCAACTATTAACACGGAATACGCAGACTTTTCTTCCAATATTTCTTTGGACGGTGGTGCATTATATTTTACATCCAGAAGACCCTGGGCTGATAAATCATCAGATAATTTTAGAGATCCGATGTTAAATCATTTTCCAGAAGATATTTATCAAGCTTCAAGAAATGCCGAATCTTGGAAAAGTCCAAATAGAATGGGAATGTGTAAGCCTCAATTCAACGAAGCAACAGTTAGCGTTAGTATTGATGAACGAAGAGTTTACACGTACAACGATAAAATTGGTATTGGAGATATTTACTACAGTGAATATCGGGATGGGAAATTTAGTGATATTATACCTGTAGAATTTAAAGGTGTCAATGACGACAAATGGTGGGATACTCATTACACTGTTTCACCTGATGGAAAAATGATTTTCTTCGTCTCTGATAAACCTGGAGGATATGGGAAAAGGGATATCTACTTCATGGAAAGATTGAATGGAGATTGGTCAAAACCAGAAAATATAGGTGGAAATATAAATACGTGGAGCGATGAAGACTCTCCATTTATGGGTCTTGACAATAACACGCTTTATTTTTCAAGTAACGATTCCTCAAGTATGGGCGAATTTGATATTTTTATGACTGTTCGTGATGAAAATGGAATTTGGTCCGAACCAGTAAATCTGGGATATCCAATAAATAGTGTTGGAGATGATATTTTCTACACGCATACTGCTGATGGAAAAAAAGCATATTTTACCTCTTTCCGCAAAGGAGGTTTAGGAGAACGAGATATTTATGAAACTGATTTGGTGAGCAATGTAAAGAACGTGGCTTTCTTAAATGGTCAAATTATTCATTCTAAAGGAAAAGAAATTCCTGAAACTTCATATATTACTTTGAAATGTGCTGATTGTGAAGACAAATCTGAGAGTATTGTTAATCCTAGAATTACAGATGGTGTTTTTCTTTCCACACTGGATAAATGTAAGAACTATGAGTTAAGTTATTATTACGGACCAGGTGATAAGAGACCATTGAAACAATCTTTTTCTACGTCATGTGACATTTCTTATCAAGAAATAAGTCGAAAAGTAATCTTAGACGAAGATAATCAAATCATTTTTCCGATTTATAACTATAGATTCGAAGGTTTAGTTGCTGATAAATCAAATGTTAAACCTGTTCAAAACGCAAAAGTAGAGTTGATAGATAAAAATGGTTCAGTTATAGCCGTTACTTCTTCATCAACTGGAATTGTTTCCGCTGACATTACAAAAGGGAAGGCATTCGGTGACTCATTGATTTATAAAGTGAATATCTCCGCTGATGGTTATATATCTCAATCATTTGAGTTGAAGGAAGCATTAACACTTGATTCAGTTGTTAAAAAATCATTCTTGATTGATAAGAAAGCTCCTGGTACAGATTTAGGGCCATTCTTGATTCTATATAATTTTGACAAATATGATTTGAGACCAGATGCAATAGAGCTTTTAAATAAAGTTGTAGATGTGATGAATCAAAATCCTGAAATTAAAGTTGAGTTAGGTTCTCATACGGATTCTCGTGGAAAAGATGCTTACAACCAAAAATTATCACAAAAGAGAGCAGAGTCAGCAGCTGATTATATCGCTAAACGAATCACAGATCCTTCTCGCATTACTTATAAAGGTTATGGAGAAACGAAGTTGAAAAACAAATGTGATGATGGTGTTAAATGCAACGAGGCCGATCATCAGGTTAATAGAAGAACAGAATTTATTATTAAGGAATAACAACCCAAAGCCCAATGAAAGTTGGGCTTTTTAATTCAATATGAAATTAAACTTAACAAAGTCTTTGTGCGTGTTTGATTTAGAGACAACAGGCACGCAAATTACAAAAGATCGAATTGTTCAAATTGCCATTATAAAGCTTTTACCCAATGGTGAGCAACAAGAATATAATCAACTCATTAATCCAACAATTGCTATTCCGGATGATATTGCCTTAATTCATGGCATTACAAACGATAGAGTAAAAGATTGTCCGAAATTCGCTGATAAAGCATCAGAAATTGCAAATTTCATCGGTGATTCTGATCTGGCGGGATATAATTCAAATAAATTTGATATTCCAGTTTTAGCAGAAGAATTTCTGAGAGCTGAATTTGAATTCGACATCTCGAATCGTAGGTTTATTGACGTTCAGAATATTTTCCATAAAATGGAACAGCGAACCCTTGCTGCCGCGTACCAATTTTATTGTGATAGAAAAATTGAAAATGCACACGATGCCCTATATGATACGCGTGCGACTTTGGATGTTTTTCTTGCCCAATTAGATCGCTACGAAAATCTCAAAAACGACGTGTCATTTTTAGCCGAATTCTCAAGGGCGGGTGAATTTGAAATTGTTGATTTGGCTGGACGGTTGGCCAGAAATAAGAAAGGAGATGTTGTCTATAATTTTGGAAAACACAATGGCAAAAGTGTTGCTGAGGTATTGAAAATAGAACCTGGATATTATGGATGGATGCTTGATGCTGATTTCCCATTGTACACCAAGCAATGTCTTAGAATTGAAATGCAGCGAATCAAGGAGATTTCCAATGTTTCAACAACGGTTTCAATGGAAGATAAATTGAATCAACTAAAAAATAAATTTAATTCAAAATGAAAATAATTTGCATTGGTAGAAATTACGCAGAGCATGCGAAAGAATTAAATAACGATCTTCCAGAGGAACCATTATTCTTTCTCAAACCAGATACGGCTCTTCTAAAAGAAAAAGATTTTTATTATCCGAATTTCACGAACGACCTTCATTTTGAATGCGAAATTGTTGTCAAAATTGATAAAGTAGGTAAGAACATAGAACAAAAATTTGCAAACAAATATTATTCTGAAATTACTCTGGGAATTGATTTTACAGCAAGAGATTTACAGCAAAAATGTAAGGAGAAAGGTTTACCTTGGGAAAAAGCGAAAGGATTTGATAATAGCGCTCCCATTTCTAATAAATGGGTGAAATTAAAAGATATTGATTTTGCGTCCACTGAATTCTGTTTTTTTCAAAATAATGAGCAAAGGCAACAAGGATTTACCCGAGACATGATCTTCAATATTGATGAAATAATAGCTTATGTTTCGAAATTCATTACCTTGAAAACTGGTGATTTAATTTTTACCGGAACGCCTGCGGGAGTTGGGCCAGTGGCGATTGGAGATATCCTAAGAGCAACATTGAATGGTGAAGAAATGTTCTTGTTTCATGTGAAATAATCAATTTTTCACGATTCTATACACACGTTCAGTTTTCATTTCCTTTAAAAAATAAATTCCCTTAGGTAAATTCTGAATTTCAATTGTTGATAATTGATTTGTAACGAAAAAACGATTTAACTCTTTCCAATCACTGCTATAAAGTTGAATTTCTAATGGAAAGAAATTAGACTGAATTTTGAGTTCTCCCGACGTCGGATTTGGAAATAAAAGTAATTTATTGGAATTAATAAAATGCTCTTCTAGTTCAACTGAGCTATTAACATCATGTTCCAAGTAAAAAAGTCCACCTAAATCTTGTCCGATGAACATATCCAAATTACCATCGCTATCTATATCATTTACAAACACAGAACTGTAAGCTCCAATATTTTTGGAAAGATTTAAGAAATTATCTGATACGGTAGAAAAAGATTCACCACTATTTAAATTATTTTCAATCGAATCATAAAAGTGAATTGTTCCTTCTAATGTTCCAACCATCAAGAAAGTTGTATCTTGATAAGTAAAAAATGCGGAACTGCATATCCATCAGGGAGAGGTTGAAGTGGAAACATCAACTCCTCCAAGCAGCGTATTTTTTAATTGAAAGTTTGGAATTAAGGTGGAACCAATATTTTCATAGTACTTGAGTTCTCCAGTTTTATTACCAATTACCAAGTCCAATTTACCATCCTTGTTTAGATCTATTAACTGGGGAGCTGCATATTGTCCAACATTTATAATTTGTCCCAAATTATCTGTATAATTCAAAACAGCTGTTGCAAAAGTTGGATTGCTGCCCGTGGTTGTGTTTTTCAAGAAGCAAAGTGTACCATTTTCTAAACCGAGAATTAAATCCTTCTTTCCATCACCATTAAGATCACCAAAAGTTGGGATTAGCCTCAAGCCAAGATTGGTTTGTGATAAATTATTAAAATCACTATCAATAAAAGTGAAGACCGGGTTTGTTGACGATCCCGTATTTTTGTAATAGGAGATTTTACTTTCCTTTGTTAATGTCGGTTTGTATGAGAAGAAATTAGCAACAAATAAATCCTCCAATCCGTCATTGTCAATATCAACTAAAACAGGAATGGAACCTGTTCCGTGTTCAATCATATCTGCTTGCAAAAAGGATTTAGTTTCGAAAATGAAATTCGGTGTTGTGTTTGTACCCGAATTTTTATATTTAACCAAACTAGTCTCGTTTTCAGAAACGTTCTTTGCATTGGGTGCAACGATAAGATCTTTTTTGTTGTCAAAGTCAACATCAACCCAATAAGCAGCAGGAAATAGTTGCATATTAACCGGAGTAGTATTGGATGGGAAATTCGGATTGACAGAAATCATTAAAGAATTTGAATTCACGCTTGTTCCGCCATTAATTAAAAGAATTAATGAAGGGTATGCAACATCTCCTAAAATTAGATCTTTGATGCCATTTCCGTTCATATCAATCGCTAAAACGGTTGAGCCCGCATGGGCTTTTTCAGCATCGTTTGGTTTAAGTTCTGGGTT
>VGML01000039.1 GCA_016866415.1 Bacteroidota bacterium
TTGCATCGAGGTTGTTGAAGCTGAGTTTTATGTTAGTCCAGGCATAATTGGCGCTTCAAATTCAACAGTAAGTTTTTTCAATACTTCGTCTGGAGCGGTTTCATATCAGTGGTTATTTGGAGACGGTGAATCATCGTCTGCGATAGAACCTACTCACACTTATTCAACATCGCTGCAAACGGGATACATAGCCACTTTAATAACAACTTCTCAAGCCGGTTGTACTGATACAGCTTCTTCCCCTATTCAATATGAGGAACAGTTAATATTTTATATTCCAAATTCGTTTACACCTGATGCCGATGAACATAATCAATTATTTACACCTGTTTTTACGTCAGGATTTGCCCCAAATAATTTCGAAATGACAATATACAACCGTTGGGGAGAGTTGATTTTCGAGTCTCGTGATCATACCAAGGGATGGGATGGTTCTTACGGTGTAAGAGGTGGGGTTGTTCAAGCAGGATTATATTCTTGGATTATCCGATACAAACCGAAAGACACAGATGAAAAACTTGTCGTAAATGGGTTCGTAAATGTATTAAGATAATATTTCAATCAAAACGAAAAAAGCTACCAAAGGGTAGCTTTTTCTATTTAAATAAAGATCTAATTTTATTTTTCTGAAGTCAAACTCGCTTTCAAAAATTCCCTATTCATTCTAGCGATATTTTCTATTGATATTCCTTTTGGACACTCCACTTCACAAGCACCTGTATTCGTGCAATTTCCGAAGCCTTCCTCATCCATTTGACGGACCATGTTAAGTACGCGATCCTTAGCTTCTACTTTACCTTGAGGAAGTAAAGCATATTGGGAAACTTTCGCGCCAACAAACAACATTGCAGATCCGTTCTTACACGTTGCAACGCAAGCACCACATCCAATACAAGCAGCTGCCTCAAAAGCTTTGTCGGCGTTTGCTTTAGGAACAGGAATCGCATTGGCATCCATCGTTCTACCAGAGGTATTTACAGAAACAAAGCCTCCAGCTTGCTGAATGCGGTCAAAAGAACTACGGTCAACAACTAAGTCTTTAACGATAGGAAATGCTGCAGATCTCCACGGTTCAACATAAATTGTGTCGCCATCGTTGAACATACGCATATGCAATTGACATGTGGTTGTACCAGTATCTGGACCGTGTGCACGACCATTGATATACAGCGAACACATTCCGCATATTCCTTCTCTACAATCGTGGTCGAATGAAACGGGTTCGTTTTGCTCGTTAATCAACTGTTCGTTCAATTGATCCAACATTTCTAGAAATGAACTGTCTGTTGAAACATTGTCCAATTTATAAGTTTCAAGAGAACCTTTTGCTTTATTGTTTTTCTGTCTCCAGATCTTTAGCGTTATATTGATGAACTTTGAAGCCATAATTCCTTACTTATAATTATTTATAATTTCTTGCTGCAATCTTAATAAATTCGTACTTAAGCTCTTCTTTGTGAAGTTTTGCTTCCGTAGCTTCTCCGCCAGCATATTCCCATGCCGCTGCATATTTGAAGTTCTCATCGTCACGCAGCGTTTCACCTTCTGAATCTTGATATTCTTCTCTAAAATGTCCTCCACATGATTCATTGCGTTGAAGTGCATCAACAGCCATCAATTGACCCAGTTCTAAAAAGTCAGCAACACGAAGCGCTTTTTCTAGTTCAGGATTCAATTCGTCAGCTGAACCAGGCACAAATACATCCTTGTAAAATTCTTCTTTTAAAGAACGTATTTTTTCAATAGCTTCATTTAATCCTTTTTCGTTTCTTCCCATTCCAACTTTATTCCACATGATTAAGCCTAAACGTTTGTGGAAATAATCAACTGATTTGGTTCCTTTGTTATTTAAGAAACGATTAATTGATTCTTTGACATCGTTTTCCGCTGCATCAAATTCAGGTGAATCAGTAGAAATTTTACCCGTTCGGATTTCATTTGCTAGATAATCTGAAACAGTATAAGGAAGAACGAAATAACCATCAGCTAAACCTTGCATCAAAGCTGAGGCTCCCAGTCGATTAGCACCGTGATCAGAAAAGTTTGCTTCACCTGCAACGAAACATCCCTCAATAGTACTTTGTAAATTATAATCAACCCAAACGCCACCCATCGTGTAGTGAACAGCCGGATAAATCTTCATTGGAGTTTCATACGGATTTTCATCCGTGATTTTCTGATACATTTGGAAAAGGTTTCCGTATTTCTCTTCAATCCATTTTTTTCCTAGTTCTAAAATACGCTCTTCTGATGGACTATGTTCACCTTTTGCAAAGGCAGCTTGACGACCCTTACTTTTGATTTCTGAAGCAAAGTCAAGATATACACCTTCATTCGTATCATTAGCCTCAATACCAAAACCAGCATCACATCTTTCCTTAGCTGCTCTAGACGCAACATCACGTGGAACTAAATTTCCAAAAGCTGGATATCTTCTTTCCAAGAAGTAATCTCTTTCTTCTTCAGGTATTTGAGTTGGTTTTAAATTTCCAGAACGAATTGCTTCGGCGTCTTCTTTTTTCTTTGGAACCCAAATTCTACCTGAGTTTCTCAACGATTCAGACATTAATGTCAATTTCGACTGATTCGTTCCATGAACCGGAATACAAGTTGGGTGAATCTGAACGAAACATGGATTTGCGAATAAAGCTCCACGTTTGTGAACTTTCCAAGCTGCAGAAACATTACTTCCCATCGCATTTGTTGACAGGAAATAAACATTTCCATAACCACCAGAAGCGATAATTACAGCGTGTGCGGAATGTCTTTCTATTTCTCCGGTAACTAAATTTCTTGCGATAATTCCTCTTGCTTTGCTATCTACTACTACCAAATCCATCATTTCGTGTCTGTGATACATTTTTACACGACCCAAACCTACTTGACGAGAAAGTGCCGAATACGCGCCTAAAAGTAATTGTTGCCCAGTTTGCCCTGCAGCATAAAAAGTCCGTTGAACTTGCGTACCACCGAAAGAACGATTATCTAATAAACCTCCATATTCACGAGCAAAAGGAACACCTTGCGCTACACACTGATCAATGATATTTCCCGAAACTTCTGCTAAACGATGAACGTTAGCTTCACGAGCTCTATAATCCCCACCTTTTATGGTGTCATAAAACAAACGATAAACAGAGTCACCATCATTTTGGTAGTTCTTAGCAGCATTGATTCCACCTTGCGCTGCAATTGAGTGCGCGCGTCTTGGTGAATCTTGAAAACAAAATGCTTTTACATTATAACCCATTTCACCTAGCGACGCTGCTGCTGCACCTCCCGCTAAACCGGTTCCCACTACAATCACATCAATCTTTGGTCGATTATTAGGCGCAACCAATTTCATGTTGTTTTTATGATTCGTCCATTTATCTGCAATTGGACCTTCTGGTATTCTGGAATTTATTTTTGACATAATGCTAAATTTCCTATGATTTCAAATAAAGTAATATCGGAATAATTGCAAAAAGAGCAGGAACAAGAACAGCAAATCCCTTTCCTAGTCCTTTTATAAGTGGATTCCATTTGGCGTGATTTACACCAAGTGATTGGAATGCAGAAGCGAATCCGTGCCATAAATGAAAGCCAAGCACAAGCATAGAAATTGTATAGAATAACACTCCAAACACAGCAGAACCATTCGATTTGCTGAAGAATTGAATAACAACCGTATGTAGATCACGATAACCTTCTCCGATTTTGATGTTTGTACCTTTTTTATATAGTTCAGTTCCCTTTTCTTCTATTTCTTTTTCATTTTTTGGTATCGGTTCTATCGTCGGGATATGCGTGTAATAAGATAATTCGTTTGCAATAGCAGGATTCGGTTGCTCTGATTCAATTTTGTAGGTATGCAATGGAACATCTTCTTTGATTTTCATTTTCCACCAGAAATTTGCCATATGTGTTGCAATGAATACCAAAATTAATGTTCCCAAAACAGCCATCCAACGAGAAGGTAATGATGAGTTTGCACTTGGATTTGAATAAGCATAATTAACGGGTCTTGCTTTTTTATTTTGTATAGTCAGTATTATTCCGTCAACTGCATGAAAAATGATTGAGGCGTATGTTAAATATGAAAGAACTTTAATAAAAATATTGTGTCCCATGAAATAGGCATATTCATTAAATGCTCTCCTACCTTCTTCACCCGTTTTCATGATAAGTTGTAAATTCCCAAGAAGGTGACCAACCAAAAACGTACACAAAAATAGACCTGTCAATGCCATCCAATATTTCTTGGCGATAGACGATTTTATTAGGGCTGAATTACTCATACTTACTTTTAGTTATGTAATATTTGCAAATTTAAACCTAAGAACAATTAAATTTTCATTTGGTTTTTTATTTAAAATCATTTTAAATAAGGATTGATTGTTCGAATTTGTAAGAATTCTATTTTTAATTGAAAGATTTGGTTTAAACGTAACCTTTATCCTTTGCCCAGCTGCTTAGTTGCGCAGCGTTAGACATATCCAATTTTTTGAGGATATTGTGACGATGGGTTTCCACTGTTCGGTGAGAAATAAAAAGTTTATCAGCAATTTCCTTTGATGACATCCCAGTGGCTATCAATTTGACAATTTCAATTTCTTTCATTGTCAGTTCTTTTTTACTTTCTGAGGAATCAACGTTTAAGAGGGAAGTAAAGTAGCGATCCTTAATTTCAGAGGCAATAAAAACTTCTCCTCGATGAACCGTATGAATCGCGTCTATTAACTCACTTTTAGACGTATTTTTTGTCAAATATCCTTTTGCTCCAATTGAAAGAAACTTCTTTACATAGGTAATATCATCATGAAGCGATAATCCAATTACTCGCGTTTTTGGCAAACTATTGTTGATTTTTTCAGTCGCATCAAATCCACTACCTGAGCCTAAGTTGATATCCATCAATACAATTTCAGGTTTGTATCTAATCGCCTTGTCATAGGCTTCGTCAACATTGTCAGCGGTTCCAACGACTGAAATATTTGGAGCATCTTTTAAAAGTGAAACCCAAGCTTCGCTTATAAGTTTGTGGTCATCTACGATTAGAACTTTAATTACAGTTTCCATATCGTAAAGTTAAACGATTTTATGCATTTAATGCTTCTGCACCACCAACAATCTCTAAAATTTCGTTGGTAATTGCTGCCTGACGAGCTTTGTTATAGCTAAGTTTAAGATTTTTCTGAAGCTCCTTAGCGTTATCTGTAGCTTTATGCATAGCCGTCATTCTTGCACCGTGCTCCGCCGCAAAGGAATCTCTAATAGCTTTATACAATTGAATCTTCAATGATTTTGGAATCATATCAGCAACTATCTCATCCTTTGAAGGTTCAAAAATATAATCTCCTGTCGAGCTTTGATTTTCCTGAGTTGTAGGAATAATTGGTAAATATTGTTCGGTTTCGACAACTTGAGCAGCGGCATTTACAAAACGATTATAAACCACAATCACTTTATCATAGTCTTTCGCTGTAAAACCACGCATCAATTCATTAGCAATAGCAGAAACACGTTCGAAACTCAAATCAGAATAAATATCTTCTAATGGTTCGAGTGTTGAATTGATGAAATAATTTGGCGTTCGTTTATATACGTCTTTTATCTTTTTACCTAAACAAAGCAAATGAACATTTTGACCTGCATATTCTTCATTGATCAGATATCCAACGCGTTTGATGATGTTGTTGTTAAATCCACCGCACAATCCACGATTTGAAGTGATTCCAACAATCAATATATTTTTTGCTTCACGTTGTTCGGAATATACGTTTTCAGATAGATCTAAAGTGGCACTTAGATTTCCAAGAATTTCCTTAATTTTTGCAGCGTATGGGCGCATTTGAGTAATTGCATCTTGAGCACGCTTCAATTTAGCAGCCGAAACCATTTTCATCGCAGAAGTTATCTGCATAGTGGAACCAACTGAGGTAATTCTATTTCGTATTTCCTTTAAATTTGGCATCTTTTCTTTAATTTAGAATTCAGAATTTAAAATTTAGAATAAACTTGAGTTAATCATTCTACATTCTCAATTCTACATTCTTCATTTTATCTAATATTTGTCAGCTACTTCTTTTGCAACTTTAGTCAAAACAGCTTCAATTTCATCCGTGTACTTTCCAGCTTTCAACGCAACAAGTGTGTCGGAATGCTTTGCCTCAAGTACAGTCAAGAATTCTTTTTCAAACTGTTTTACTTGATTTATTGGGACACGCTGAATTAATCCTTTTGTCCCAACGTAAATAATGGCGATTTGCTTTTCTACTGGATATGGATCACCTTCTTTTTGTTTCAAAATTTCAACGTTACGCGCCCCTTTGTCTAATACTGATTTCGTGGCAGCATCTAAGTCTGAACCGAATTTCGCAAACGCTTCAAGTTCTCGGTATTGTGCTTGGTCTAACTTCAACGTTCCAGCTACTTTTTTCATTGATTTAATTTGAGCAGAACCACCAACACGTGACACAGAGATACCAACGTTAATTGCTGGACGAATACCTGAGTTAAATAAATCAGATTCTAAGAAAATTTGTCCGTCGGTAATTGAAATTACGTTCGTTGGAATATATGCAGATACGTCCCCCGCTTGTGTTTCAATGATTGGAAGTGCTGTCAAAGAACCTCCACCTTTCACGATTCCTTTCAAGGATTCAGGTAAGTCATTCATTTGCTTAGCAATGTTATCGTCAGCAATCACTTTCGCTGCTCTTTCCAATAGACGAGAGTGAAGGTAGAATACGTCACCTGGATAAGCCTCACGACCTGGAGGACGACGAAGTAATAAAGAAACCTCACGGTAAGCAACCGCTTGTTTCGATAAATCATCATAAACGATTAATGCTGGTTTTCCTGAATCACGGAAAAATTCTCCAATCGCAGCACCAGTCATAGGCGCGTAAAACTGCATAGGAGCAGGATCAGAAGCGTTAGCAGCAACAACCGTTGTATAAGCCATAGCTCCTGCATCTTCAAATTTCTTAACTATACCTGCAACAGTTGAACCTTTTTGTCCAATTGCTACATAAATACAGTAAACGGGTTCTCCACGATCGAAAAACTCACGTTGGTTGATAATTGTATCAATCGCAACTGTCGTTTTTCCAGTTTGACGGTCACCGATGATTAATTCACGTTGTCCACGACCAATTGGAATCATTGCATCAACAGCTTTAATTCCAGTTTGAAGCGGTTCGTTTACTGGCTGACGGAAAATAACTCCCGGCGCCTTACGCTCAATCGGCATTTCGTACAACTCACCTAAAATTGGTCCTTTACCGTCAATTGGTTGACCTAATGTATCTACAACGCGTCCAACCATTCCGTCACCAACTTTAACAGAAGCAATTTTACCCAAACGACGAGCTGTGTCACCTTCTTTTACACTTGAGGATCTACCAAGTAATACGGCACCTACATTATCTTCTTCCAAGTTCAATGCGATTCCTTGCATTCCACCTTCAAATTCGATAAGTTCACCGTATTGAACGCCGTTCATACCGTAAATACGTGCAATTCCGTCTCCTACTTGAAGAACGGTTCCAACTTCTTGCAATTCTGCTTCTGAACGAAAACCTGATAGTTGTTCTCTTAAAATTGCGGAAACTTCTGCTGGTTTGATATCTGCCATTTTTTAGCTATTTAATATTGATATTATTTCGTTAATTCTTGTTTCATTCTATTTAACTGGCTCGCTACCGATGCGTCAATTTGTTTATCCTCCATTCGAACGATAAAGCCGCCAATTAAATCTTTGTCGACTAATTCTTCAACTTCTAATTTACCTTTAACCGAAGCACTGATTTTCGACATTATCACTTCTCTTGTTTTTGAATCAAGCGGAGTAGCACTTGTAATAGATACAGGAACAATTCCACGTAACTCTTTCAATTGAGTAATGAAAGAGTTAGCTATCTCTGTTATTAGCCTTTCACGACCGTTATTGGTAGTCAAAGCGATGAAATTGAGAGTAAGAGCATCAAAATCAGAAAACAATTGATTCAAAACTTCAATTTTTTTGTCAACTTTAATTAATGGTGAATTCAAAAAAACTTGAAAATCGTTAGATTCTTTGGATGCTCTTAAAATCGAATTCACATTTGATTCAACAACCTCAAGTTTATTTTGATCCTGGGCTAATTCCAAAAGCGCTTTCGCGTAACGACCTGCTGATTTGGTTGACTTCATAATTAATTCAAGTTGATATCTCCTGCTAATTTATCAGCCAAAGCTTTTTGTTTGTCGTCTGAAGCTAATTCTCCACGAACCACTTTCTCAGCGATTTCTAAAGAAAGAACGGCAACGTGATTTTTCAATTCAGCCATTGCGGCGGCTTTTTCATTATTAATAGACTGACGTGCAGCTTCAACAATTTTTTCTGCCTCGACTTTGGATTTCGATTTTGCTTCTTCAATCATTCTATTTGAAGCATCTTTTGCCTCTTTCAAAATTGAATCACGCTCAGCTCTTGCTTCTTTCAAGATTTTTTCATTCTCTGCTTGAAGTGATTGCATTTCAGCTTTCGTCTTTTCAGCCAATTCTAGCGCTTCCGTAATTTTCTGCTCGCGTGTGTTAACTGCAGATAAAATTGGTTTCCAAGCAAATTTTGTGAGAACAAACAAGAGCAGACAAAACACTAATCCTGTCCAAAACAATAAACCTAAATCAGGGGTAACTAAATCCATTTTTCAATTATTTTTAAAATAACAAAAATTTTCTACCCAAACCAACCGTTTGGGTAGAAAATAAACTTACTTTGCAGCACCTAACAAACCGATTACCACACCAAATAATGCAACACCTTCGATAAGTGCTGCTGCGATAATCATTGTTGTTGTGATCTTTCCAGATGCTTCAGGATTTCTTGCAATTCCTTCAACAGCTTTTCCACCGATTTGGCCAATGCCAATTCCAGCTCCTAAAACTGCTAAACCTGCTCCAATCGCTGCTATACTACCGTAAATCATACCTATGTATATTTAAAAGTTACAATACTAATGATGCGCTTCCTCAACGGCCGCACCGATAAATAATGCAGAAAGCAATGCAAATAAATACGCTTGCAATACTGCAACCAACATTTCCAAACAAGAAATGAATAAAGCCATTGGTACAGACAAAGCACCCCATGCCATATTTTTATTGATGAAAATGATTGATATTAAAGCTAAAATGATAATATGTCCCGCGGTGATATTAGCAAAGAGACGAATCATAAGAGCAAAAGGCTTGGTTAAAATGCCAACTAGTTCAATTGGAATCATAATCGGCATCAAAGCAACAGGAACACCTGGTGTTGCAAAAATATGTTTCCAATAGTTTTTGTTTGATGAAAACAATGTTATTAGCAATGTACACAATGCTAAAAAGAAAGTTATCGTGATATTGCCCGTCAAATTAGCTCCTCCGGGAAAAATTGGAACTAATCCCAATAAATTATTAATCCAAACAAAGAAAAATATTGTTAACAAATAAGGGACATATTTATGATGTTTTCCATGCCCAATATTTTCTTGTGCGATGTCATCACGAATAACGATTACCAAAGGCTCAATAAATTTAGCAATTCCCTTTGGCGCAACAGCACCATTTGATTTGTAATATCTCGCCATTAAAAGCATTAATGAAGTGATAATAATAGCCCCAATAAATAATGACGATACGTTTTTGGTAATTGAAAAATCTAAAGGTTTTGCATTGGTTGGATGCCCTTCGTGTATGTTCAAAATACCATTGTTTAATTTGTATATTTTTTCATGAAATAAGGCGTACCCATTTGCAGGACCTTCGCCCATCATAATATGATATTCATTGCCCGTTTTATCGGTAAAAGAAACTTTCTTTCCATGATACAAATACCTCGAACTAAAAGTTTTTAAACCATTATCATATATAATTACCGGGAGATATATTGAAGTGCCTTTGTGCTCGTCACCCCACAGATGCCATTCATGCGCATCTTTAACGTGATGCATAATCATTTCACCTACATCAAAAGGTTTTTCAGATTTATCTTGATTTGCGTAAGAAAACGGAACAGTAAAAAGAATAAAAAGTGTAACTGCGAAGTGCTTTAAAATGTCCATTTGTAATTTTTTCAATTAGAAAATCTTCAAAATTTTTTGCAAATTTAGTCAAACTTTCAAAACAAGCAATTTAAATTCTTTATTTATTAAATTCTTTTTTCTTCAAAATCTTGTAAATTTTTATGCCTAACATTAGAAGTATTGCTGTAGCAAAAAAACCGACTGTCCCGTAAATCCAATTCATCGCGTTTTTCATCACTACAATGAATACGATTATCACTAAAAATAATGTGGCTAATTCGTTCCAAAGACGAAGTTGGTTACCAGTCCATTTATAAATTCCAAGTTTGAATCGATTCATGATTCGTTGACACCAAAAATGATAGATTAAGAGCAAGAATACGAAACCCAATTTCAGATGCATCCAAGGAGATGACAAGTAATAATTTGAATTTAAAAGAATCATCCAGGTCCCAAAAACAACAGATAGGATCATGGCTGGAGTCGTAATTATCCACCACAATCTACTTTGCATGATTTGAAATTGTTTTTGCAAAATGGATTTTTCAGGTTCCGATTTTAAATTTGCTTCCGCATCATAAATGAAAAGACGAACTATGTAAAAAAGTCCTGCGAACCAACTTACTACAAAAATGATATGAAGCGCTTTAATAACATCGAAAGTCATAGTGCAAAATTAAACCTTTAAAGCATTTATTTCAAATCTGAATTTGTTCAAATGAAAAATTGAGCTTAATATTGCCATAGAACTTCGCCATGAAAGGATTAATCCTGTTATTTTTTGTTTTCAAATTGATCATTGGTCATAGTCAAGCCAAGTTTCTTTCAATTGAAGGTTATTACCAAGGAACTAATGTAATTGTCTCGAATCCACCGCTTTCCGACGGATATGGTTATTGTGTTTACAAGGTAACCGTGAATGGGGATATTCTTCCGGCAACAATACAAATGGCAAATTTTGAAATCGATTTTGCACTTTTTCGATTGAAAAAAGGAGACAAAGTTTTTATTGTTTTGGAACACGCTGAAAATTGTACGCCACGATTTATGAATCCGCAAGTCCTGTTACCGAGGAGTACATTTGAATGCACGTCCATAACTTTTGATAATCAAGGGCTTTTGAAATGGTCAACGAAAAACGAAGATGGAGTATTGGATTTTAAAATTGAGCAATTTCGTTGGGATCGTTGGGTTGAAATTGGAATTGTTAAAGGAGCAGGAACAAAAGAAACTCATAATTACACGTTTCAAATAACACCTCATTCAGGAAAAAATATTATTCGTGTTTCCCAAACCGATAATTCAGAGGAGACGCGATCATCAAAACAAATTAGTTTTACATCAAATTTGCCCAAGGTTAAAAAAACACCTTCACGCGTATCTGAATCTATTTTTTTCAAAGCGAATGGAATAAATGTGAAAACGAAATTTGAAATTTATGATGCATATGGGAATCTTCTTAAAACGGGTTTTTCAGATTCTATTGATTGTAAAAACTTGGTCAATGGCATCTATTTCATCAATTATGACAATACTTCTGAAAAATTCATACGCGCCGAATAATGATAAAAAAAATTGAACATCTTGGTATTGCCGTCAAGGATCTGAATGTTTCCATCCAATTATACGAAAAGCTCTTTCAATCAGAATGCTATAAAATTGAATCGGTTGAAAGTGAGGGCGTTAAGACTGCTTTCTTTCAAGTTGGTGAATCGAAAATTGAATTATTAGAAGCCAGTAAACAGGGTTCTCCTATTGCAAAATTTATTGAGAAAAAAGGCCCGGGTTTTCACCATGTTGCTTTTGAAACTACCGACATTGATATTGAAATAGAACGATTAATAAACGAAGGTTTCGAATTGATACATCTTACCCCAAAGGATGGTGCTGACAACAAGCGAATCGCATTTTTACATCCCAAAGCCGTTGATGGATTGTTATTGGAATTATGTCAAGAAAAAAGTACGTAGAATTCTTCTTCAGATTGATAAAAATGTGTTTTCAACCCAGCTTTTTCAGCTCCAATAATGTGTTGCGGGCTATCATCAATAAATATAGTTTTTTCCGGATTTAAGTTGTTTTCCTCGATAACCCACTGAAACGTTTCAACATCGGGCTTCCGCTTTCCAATTTCAAAGGATAGATACACTTTTTCGAATAATTCACTAAACGTAAGATTTGAAACATTATTCCAATTACGTTGAACGATTGGCATGTGAATTTCATTCGTATTACTCAATAAAAATGTTTTATGTGTTTCGCTAACTCGTTCGAGTAATTCAATTTTTTTTAAAGGAAAACTTCCCAACATCGCATTCCAAGCAGTCACAATTTGGTTTGGAGTAATGCCCTTTGGAACAATATTCATCAATTTATTGATAAAATGTTGACCTGAAATTTCACCTTTTTCAAATGAATCAAAAAGTGATTCTTGTTGCAGTTGATTGTAATGAAGCTCGAAATCCATCACCCCTAATTTTCTAAAGGAATTGGTAGTTGCCTGATAATCAATATCAATTAGAACGCCGCCCAAGTCAAAAATGATTGTATCGAATTGTTTTAAATTATTCATTGCGCAAAAATAGTCCTTTGAATTTTATTTAAAAGAAGTCTAAATAGCGATTTATGACAATTCTATGACATTTATAAAAGATTCAAAACCGAAATTTGTTGCATAGTTTGAAAATAGGTGCAGACAGGATTAAACATATTGGCTTTTACGCACAGAAATTTAGATGTAAGCAAAATCGGCTTACTTCACATCGATAAATCGGATCAACCAGAACGTCTTCACGCAATAAAATCAAAATTACGTTTAAATGAACTTTGCTTTCTTACGACCTGCAATCGGGTTGAATTTACGTTTATCTGTGAATTTGAATGGCAAGAAGAACATACCTACAATCTGCTATCTGCGTTATATCCAAATTTACAAAATCCTAATATTACTGAATTTGTAAATCATGTTGAACATTATGCGGAGTGCAAAGCTGTGGATCACGCCTTTGCAGTTGCTTCGTCAATCGATTCAATGATTATTGGTGAACGAGAAATTATTACACAAGTTAGGACTGCGTTTGAATTTTGTCGTGAACATGGATTGACGGGTGATTTGATTCGAATTTTAATGAAACAAGTTATCGAAACTGCTAAGAAAGTTTACACTGAAACGAGTATTGCCTCGAAACCAGTTTCAGTTGTTTCGTTGGCTTATCACCGGTTAAAAAAATTCAATATCCCACTTGATGCTCGAATCCTGTTTATTGGAGCTGGAGTTACCATTACAACAATGGCTCGATTTCTAAAAAAACATGGGTTTAAGAATTTTGTAGTTTTCAATCGAACTTATGAAAAAGCACATACATTAGCGGAAGAAATTCGCGGAATTCCAATGGCACTGGCGGATTTAAAGAATTACCAAAATGGATTTGACGTAATTATCACTTGCACAGGTGCGGACAATCACATTATCAACAAAGAAATCTATGAAATTCTTTTAGTTGGAGAAAAGAACAAAAAGATCGTTATTGACTTAGCTATCCCACAAGATTTAGATCCAGAAATAGTTGAAAAACACAAAATCGATTATATTTCGGTCGCTCATTTGCAAGTAATTTCAAATGAAAATTTAAAAGAGCGGACGAAGGAAATCAAGCATGTAGAGGAAATCTTGAGTCAAGGAAATGCAGATTTTTTTGCGCTTTTAAAAGAAAGAACGGTAGAAAGAGCTATGCGAGAAGTTCCAGAGCAAATCAAATCAATTAAGTCTGCTGCAATCAATGAAATATTTCGCAAAGACATCGAGAACTTAGATCCTCAATCT
>VGML01000040.1 GCA_016866415.1 Bacteroidota bacterium
TTAAAGGTAGAATCCATAGAAAGACTCACTTGATAATTCGATACTCCTTCTACCCCATTCCAACTCAATAAAGGCGTGAGATCGGATATAACTTCGTCTGCCTTCGGCCAAATAACACTGTTGTCTTGAGAATGGATACACCCAAAACAAGTGAGTAGAAACAAAAGAAACGGAATTATTCTATTTTGCATAAACTTACTCAATAACAATAAAGTAATAACGATTAATTATTTTAAAAGTTGTCATTTTTTTATTTCACGAATAAAACAGTTAATTAAACTTGAAAACTAATTTGTTTCTCTAATATTATCAAAAGAAATATCTCCAGCGATTGTGAAAAATGCAGTTAATTAATTCGGTATAAATAAAAATCTCCCTTATCATATAATCTTTCCACATTTATGATTTTTGTGTTTTTTAAGAAATCTTTTTTGATAAATAAAATGAATTTTATGTTTAACTTTTTACATGCTTTTATTAAAGTTTTACAGTTTCCGAGAGAACTTAATGATTGGATTTCTGTTGGTTTGAAAAACTTAGAATTGGAAAATTTAAAATTTACATCTGAATAAAAATAATAGGACATATCAATTGGCACATTCACATTGTCGAATTCCATGAATGGATAATAAAAATCATTGAATGAATAATTAGGACTTAAAAATACCTTAGGGCCAATCACAATCCATTTTGTAGAAATTAGAAATTCTCTTGAAATAATTCGGTTCAAATCACTAAATTCTTTTTTTGATAATTCTTCTCTTGAATTTTTGTTAAAATCGTTAACTTCTTCGTTAAAATTAAAACTTGATAGAATTACCAGCAATATGGCAATTGAGAGAACTTGAACAGTTGCCAACCTTGATAAATATATTGTGATTAATGAAATTAATATTGGACCAGAAATAGTTGAAACGGTCTGTCTAATCTCTGGATTCTCATGATTCTTTACTATAAAAATTGCACAACAGAAAAAAACAAATAATGCAGAAAGTATAGGAAGAAAAAATTCGAGTTTAATACTCTTTTCTTTAAAACTATTGTAGAGTAATAATGCAAAAATGAATAAAATTACAGGAGAAGATAAAAACGGCGAAAAAGTATATTCCAAGAGCATAATGAACATTGTTGTCCAACTTCTCGGAATTGATTCCATTTTCACATTTTCAAATGCTTTTGTCAATGTCATTATAGCCAAAATAAACAAGCACATTATAACAAAAGAGAAAATTATTTTACGTTCTGATTTTAAGGAGATTAACATCGAATTCCAGGATTGAATACTAAAGTTTTTAAAGGATAGGAACAAAACGAAAACAGACAAGAAAAATAATGCAGGTATGGAGGTTGAATACATACATATTCCAAAAATTGATAGTGGAATGACGTTTTGATAAGATTTGTAATTGATGGACAAAAAAATCAGAAAAATAATTGGGAATAACATCAAATTCTTCGAATCAAAAAGGAATCTATCAAAATGAATCTTAACTAAATTATATAATGGAGAATCGTAAGCATGAATGAGAAAGCACCAACCTAAAATAATTAATATCCCTACTATGAATGCCCAATGAGACTTTTGGAAATTGCTTTTAGAATTCTTTATTTCACCAATAATGAACAATAGTGTTACAGAAATCAAAAAGGGATATATAATTAACGCAAGCGAGGCTGTATAATTAACATTATAGAATATTAACTTTGAAAAGGCATTTAAATACAAATCCCCATAATGATATAATACAGGAAAATCAAATGTATCTGTGTTTCCAATAGCCTTGAAAACATTTTCTGAATGATGCTGTATTAAACCTTGACTAGTTTTGGCATAAAAATAAAAATCGTTATCCCCTTTAATTGAATAGATATTTTCTGGGAAGTTCAGAAAAATAAATTTTAATGTAAATATCACAGTAACCGAAATTATCAATGCTACATAAGCTCTAAAATTAAGTGATTTAACATTAATTACCTGTTTTGATTTTTGACAAAATAACATTAAGATGCCTATTAATATTCCCCAATTTATAGTTTTTCCACTGGTTAAAAATATTGAAAAAATTAAAACTATTGAAATGGTTCCAATTAAGGTATAAAAGGCAGAAAGATTATAAACATTATTAATAAAACGAGGAAAGCCAACTATTCTTATCACAATTAATTTACCAAATGAAAATACTATTGATGAAAACAATAAAATAAAAATTAAATTATTTAAAAAATTGAGAAAAACTTCCATGTTAAAAAGTCAATAATCTAATGATTTTTTTTTAATACAATGAACATACTTGTACCATATTTCGGTGACTTACCTTGTTTTATCTTTTTTATCCAAAAATTATGTCTCACGTCAATATATTTTTGCAATAATCCTTTATTTGGCTGATGATTTTGAGTTTCAGATTCTAATACTTGTTCTAAATTTTTTCTAAAACCGAATCGAAATGGTATGACTCTGAGTATAAAAAGTGGTAAAGTGTAATAAATAAAGTAATAGCCATTATCAATAATTTGAAATTTCGTATCTTTAATTATTCTTTTCAAATCTTTTTTCGAATATCTTCTAAAATGACCAGAATGGATATCGGAGTCAGACCATAGAAATTGTAGCGCTGGAACATTGATGAGAACATGTGAATTTTGAGGTAATCGATCATACAAATCATTTAAAAAAGATATATCATCCTCAATGTGTTCAATTACATCAAATAACCCGCAAATAGAAATCTTATTTTCTGTAAAGTCGAAATCCTGAAAAAGTCCACAATATACATTCTCAATCCCACGTTTTTTTGCATTTAAACAACCACTATAACCAGGCTCAACTAAGAAAACTTTATCTATTGAATTATTTTCTTCCAAAGATTTTGCTTGAAATCCATTTCCACCTCCGATATCCAGAAAATTTCCACTTAGTTTGTTTTTAATTATTAGTGCATTAATTAACTCATTTCTTTGTTTGAACCATGGACTAACATCTTCAAAAGTGAAACAGGAATCATTTCCAACATCTGGATATGAAATCTCTGCATTTTTTTTATTACGATAGATGCCATTGACATCAAAAACCCAATTAGCACTCATAAAACTCTTCTATTTTTGAGATGATAAAATCAATTTCGTTCTCTCTTAATTCATAATAAAACGGTAATCTAATCAAACATTCAGAATGATGATCACTATATGGCAAATCCACCAAGGGATTGCCTGCCAAATGATACGCACTTTTGTGTAAACTCAAATAGTGAAATACTGCGCTGATTTGATTTTTCTTTAGAAAAGACAATAAAGAATCTCTTTCCTTAAACGATTTACAAACCACATAAAACATATGGGCATTATTCGATGAGAATTCAGGGATATTTGCCAAACGCAATTTCCCCTGTTCATCCAACGATTTTAATCCCTCATAATACCTATTCCAAATAACCTTGCGCTTGTTTTGAATTTGCTCTAAATTCTCCAATTGTGCATATAAGAAGGCTGCAATGATTTCTGAAGGCAAAAAGGAACTTCCAATATCCACCCATCCGTATTTATCTACTTCCCCTTTGAAAAAAGCAGATCGATTAGTCCCTTTCTCCCAGATTATTTCAGCTCGCTTTTCAAAACGTTCATCGTTCACTACCAGCATCCCGCCTTCACCTGATATGATGTTTTTGGTTTCGTGAAACGAAAAAGCCGCTAGTTGACCTATTGAACCCAATGGCTTTTTGATTCCATCTCTACCCGTGTAATAACTATCTATGGCTTGAGCGGCATCTTCAATGACAAATAGCTTGTTTTCGTTCGCGATGTCCATCACTTCATCCATATCACATGCCACACCAGCATAATGCACCACGACAATTGCTTTGGTTTTTGTAGTAATTAATTCTTTGATTTTCCCTTCATCAATACAAGGATGATCACTTCTGCTGTCACAAAACACTATTTTAGCACCTCGTAAAATAAATGCGTTTACTGTGCTAACAAAGGTGTAGCTTGGTGCAATAACCTCATCACCTGGTTTGATTTCACAAAGAATAGCAGCCATTTCAAGTGCATCGGTGCAAGAAGTAGTTAGTAAGCACTTCTTAAAGCCATATTTATCTTCAAAATATGAATGACATTTTTTTGTAAACTTCCCATTCCCTGAAATTTGACCCTCTAGGATACTCTCTTTGATATACTCAATTTCGTTACCGAGAATTACAGGTCTATTAAATCTAATTTCTTTGTCCATAAGTGGTATACATTACTTCTTGAATATTCTTCAAATCCACATTTTAAATAAAACTTGACAGCATTTTTATTTTCTAATTGAGTGGCGACTTCTAGGGTTTTAATATTTTGCTCATTAAGATAATTGATAGTATGAAAAATTAATTTTTTTCCAATTCCAATCCCTTGATATTCTGCAGAAACAGATATTAAGCCGATTCTTGCATTGTCAATATCGTCTATTTTCAACGTAATAAGTCCAATTGGTGTCGTCTGATTTGACTCAAGATAACAAATAAAAACTTTATTAGCAATTCTCAAATTTAAAGACTCATCTAGCCATAATTTATACATAGCTTCAAATGCCCCTTTTCTAAAATTTTTATCAAGTTTAAATCTTGAAAAATCTCCGGCTAGATATGACAATTTTAGCAATTTAGAATATTCAAAATTTTGAAAATCAGTGGAAGTAATTAATACTTTAGAATTTGGTTCCGGTAGAGATGAATCTTCTAATTTCAACCTGAAAATTATTTTAGTATCAACTGGTTTTAAGTTAATTTTTACGTCATCCTCATTCGAAAACAAATAAACCAAATCGAATTTATTAAGTTGATTCTTAATCGAGTCAATTTTAAAGTTATTCGTCAATTCGAATTTACCAACATTAATATCAAACAATTGAGAATCAAAATTCAAAAAATCAATCATTGATTTTATCTTGAATGATGTAAATAGGTCGATTTTTCACAGTTTCAAAAGTCTTACCAATGTAAAGACCCACAATGCCCATAGTTGCTAATATTATTCCCGAAAGCAACCAAATTGAAATAATCAAACTCGTGTATCCTAATACTTTAATTTCACCCAAACTCCATTGAATTAGAAATATGAAGGCTATTATCAAGGAGGTAATTGAAATGAAAATTCCCAATAAAGTAAATAGTTTTAACGGTTTTTCTGAATTACTTAATATAATATCGATTGCCAACTTCGTCAACTTCGAGAAATTATAATTTGAAGTTCCTTCCTTTCTATCTGCATGCTCAATTTCAATTTTTGTTTGATTGAATCCAATCCAATTTATCATGGTTGGAAAAAACCTATTGGGCTCCCTCATTTTAATCAAAGTAGCGATAACATTTTTATGGTATATTCCAAAATTTGCAATAGATTCATCGTGATTAATTCCTGACATAAAATTCAAGAAACGGTAAAATAAATAGGAAAAAGATTTTTTAAAATATGAGTCGTATCTGATTTTTCTTTGCCCTAAAACAACATGATAACCAGTTAAGGCAAGATTGTACATTTTTTCAATCTCCTCCGGTTGATCCTGTAAGTCACAATCCATTACTACAACCCAATCGCCCTTCACATAATCCAAACCAGCTGTAATTGCATAATGTTGACCAAAATTTCTACTTAGTTTAATTCCTTTAATTCGCTTGTCTTTTTGGCATTCTAGTGCAATAGCTTCCCATGAATTTTGCGGGCAACCATCCTCAACCAAAATAACCTCAAAATCATCTGTGATTTTGGATACACTTTCAACTATTCTGCGAACAAGTTCAGGAATAATTGTTTTTGCTTTATAAACTGGAGATACTATTGATATTTTCACTGTACAAATAGATTTACAAATAAAACTTCCTAATTCTTTTCATTTTTCTTTAAAAAGTCAGCCAATAATTTGACGTAATTCTTTCTTGAATGGATCTCCGTGTTTGTTGCTAAAGATTTGATTTCATTTGACAAACTAAATTCATGGCAAAGTTCTTCTAAAATAGTGAATAATTCCGGAGCATCTTTTACACTAATTCCTGATTTTGTCTCCTGAATTAAATCTGCTTGTAAAGCTCCTGAAAAATTCTCGTTTTCATTCACTTTGTAATATGCGGATTTTAGTTTCTGTGCTTCCTTGTCCTCTGTGAAACATAACAAGATTCTTCTATTAATACCCAAGTAATCAAAAATTTTAGTTCCCATGTAGGAATAATAGTTGAAAAGCAACATGACATTGTCCTTTGCTAATTCCGCTAATAATTGATCATTTGGCATTTTACCAATAATCTCGACGTGATTTTTTAAAATTGGAAATTTGTGTTGTGTAATTTGCTCCAATTCAGCTTTTCGATTGGTGCCGTAAAATTTGAACTTAATATTCTGTCTGTTCTGCTCCAAAAACTGGGCGCAGGTTGCTAAAAAATGTTCGTAGGGATGCCAATTGTACAAGCTGCCAACCAAAGAAATGGTTAGTTCAGACCTAGACTGGGGAATGTCTTTTACTTTATTGATAGCCTCGTCATCGTAGCCGTTTGGAAGGATTAAAAATGATTGATGCTTTGGTTGAACTACTTGTTCTATTTTGAATTTGACAAACTCAGAAACAACAGAAATACAACATGCTTGTGAAACAATTTTTCGTTCTAAATAACCTTGTATTTTCTTTTCTAACCAAGACTTTTTTTCATCGGAATTCAAGGTCCAAGGATCTCGGTAATCAGCCATCCAGGGAATTTTAAATTCTTGACTTAATTTATTGGCATAATGAAACAATACAAAAGGGTCGCCGGTTGCTAAAATAACATCCACTTTGTTTTTTTTGAGGTACTCTTTTGCTGATAGGTAAATAGGACGTTTAGGACCGACTGGCATCACATATTGTCCGTAATCAATTGCGGCTGAATAAGCTTTCCTGGCAAGTTGCCATTTAGAAACTCCTTTGTTTAAAATCAAGCGATTGGACCAATTTGGAAAATAAGGTGCTCGGATAATGGTTCCGTATGGTTGTTTTTCAATAATCGTTTCATTCGTGTGGGAAGAGGCTATATAATCTCTGAAATCTCCGTATTTATTATCCCACTGTCGGGTTACAATTATTGGATAGAAACCGAATTCATAAAAGTACTTATACCAAGCATTAGGACGCAGTCCGCCAACGGAAATGTAAGGAGGGAAGTCGTAAGCGAGGATGAGGATTTTTTTCATTTTATGTTTTAAAACTTGAGCTGAGCTCATTCTGAGTGGTTATCTGACGGTAAATTTGAACTGAAATCAGGGTTTACAATTTGTGTCGTTTTAAGGGTTTTTTCGAGGAAACAGTCAAACATTTTAATACTAATCGGTGTGAGTAGTTTGGGATGTGAAAGTAAGTGGAAATAATTGTTTTTATTTAGAAAACTCAAGTAGCAGGATATGTTCCCAGGATTAAGAAATTCAATACTCGCAGGTAATCTCATTGAGAAAATATCTTTTATCTTTTTTTTAATATCTGTACTTGCCGCCTTATGACCAAACGAATTACCATCCCCAAAAGGCCGAAATTCAGGGTTTTTTGTGTTTATTCTGTAAATCATGCTATTTCGAAGTTTAGAAAATCCATTGATTTCCATCAATGAAATTGGATATTCCACGAAATCACCTTCTTTATCTTCAATACCTATTTTATTTTGAAAAGAATAAGGACGATTTATTGGAGAACCCCTAAAATCATAACTAAATCGATTGTCATTTCTAAATGTGTTTGAAACGACACTAAATTCGTTTAATATATTAAACTTTTTAAAATAGGGAAAGAATTCAGAAAATGGCTCAATGAACAACCCCCCTGCTCTAAATCCATTTGGTTGTTTGTTGACTTTGGCTTCCAGATAAATTTGATTCAAAAATTCATTTGAAAAATTAAATATTTTATTTTTTTCATTTTTTTCTATACTTGAAAAAACAAATCGTTTATTGTTGCTCAAATTCCATTGGTTAATTTCTGGGATGTATTCAGCATCAAGCCAATGAGGATGTAGGTGATGAAAAAGCTGATGTCCGTCTTTGGCAAGTTGGATAAGCTGTTCACAAATTCTATCATAATCCGTTGATGCATTTTGATATTGACTTTTAACTTCAGAAAGTCGCAACAAATAAGTTGTATCAATAAAAAACAAAGCTTTTTGATTGTATTTATTTAATACTTTCAGAATCTGACCAGTGGGTTTAATTAAACAATTGTCAACTGAACCACTTCTTTTCCCCAGAAAAAGTTCATAATCAAACGTAATGAGTAGGGATTTAATTGCCATCAACTTTTAAATATTTCAAGACCTTCAAGATTTATTAAATCTAAATTCCTCCCTTGAATTTTAGATTTTAATTTTAGTAAAAATGAAAACGCAAAATACTTGAAGGGTCGGATTACTTTGATAAAATGATATCCTTCTTTAACCTGACCGCCTATTCGTAATTTAAAAGTCTGAATTCCTTCTAATTTTGCATTGTTTACTATTTTATTTCTAAACCCACCAAGAATAAACTTCTGAATTCCATTGTTTTTTAATTCTTCGATTAGTTTTAAAAAAAGAAGTTTATTTGAACCGCTATAAATCGGATTGCTTATGGTTGCCCCATATTCATAATAGCAATAATTGGAGTCCAGAAGGCAGAAAATTGCGCTCTCTTCTTGATTTTCAATAGTCGATTTACCACAAATCACTTGATTTTTCAAAGTGATTAACTGAGAATTAAAAAAATTGTATGATTCTGCTGGTTTATTTTGTTTCTCCATTAATGCCTTGTATAGATTATAAAAAGAATTAAGATTTTCTTCTGAAAAATCAATTTTAACTGAATTCGATGTGGCTTGTTTAATTTGACGGAGATATCCTTTGTTTATTTTTTTATGAATTCCCTCTAGACTTTCATTAAGGTCAACATAAATTACCCCCATATTATAGTATTTAACGGAGGTTGGAATGGACTTAAAATTTACATTGTGTTGAGGAGGATAAACTACATCACAAAACTTAGAAATGAAAACATGGAATTTATCAATTACTTTTTTTTCTTGAATAGCATCTAATTCACAGCCATTAAAATTCAAGGGGACATATAAATAACTGACCTTTTTTAGAAATTTTATTCTAGAAATTTTTATTGGAATTAAAATAGAATTTTCGTAGTCTACGTAAATACAAATACTTGCCTTTGGCTCTAATTTATTTTGTAATTCTAGCCATTTCGATTGAAAAAAAATTGGAAATATTGTTTCATCTAAATCTATTTCTTTAAGTGTTTTGATTAGCATTTTTTAAAATCGAAATGAAAACTATTTAATTCAGGGAATTCCCTTATGAGTTCTTCATCTATTTCTTTAGTAGAACCAACAATTTTGGCAGGTTGTCCCCGAAGAATGCTGAAATCAGGAAACTCACCTTTCACATAGGAATAAGCTGCCACAATGCATCCTTTCCCTAATTTAGTGCCAGGCATAATTACAGAGTGAGGACCAATATAGGTAAAATCATCAATAAAAATCGATCCCATGTTTTTAACTATTTCTTGACATTTTTCTGATTTCATTTTATTACTTGGAAAGCGAATGTCATTGTGAGTTGAATGTGTTAGGATATTGCAGTAGTTTGTGATTTGGACATTGTTGCCAATTTTCATTTCAGCATTATGGGCATCAATATAATTAAAATGACCGATAAAAACATTATTTCCAACTTTCAAATTTTCTCCCCTATTAGAAATATGTGTAGTATTACTAATTCCAACTTTATTACCAAGGTTATCCTTTAACCTTTTGGGATTTCCAATCATTTCAGGTTTAAAAATGCTAAGAAATTTATAATACAGTTTTTTTTTTAGTTTATTGAGCATTCAGAATAAGATTTATAAAGTCATTATAATTTTTCTTTGCATCATAATTTAACTCCCATTGCTGTCGGGCGGCTTTTCTTTTTTTTATTTGTAATTCCAATGGCATTAATAAATAACTTTCAATTTCATTTGCTACTTTAAGAACATCAAAGTCTTTTGGAACTAGAAAACCTGATTCATTGTTAACAATTTCGCTTACACCACCTACATTGGTTGCAAAAACGGGTATGCCTGAAGAAAGTGCTTCCATCATGCTAACAGGAACTCCCTCACTTGCACTGGTAGAGATAAAAATATCAACAAAATTATCTCTATAGAAATCAAGTATTTTCTCATTGTCAACTTTACCCATAAGTTCGAATTTAAAGTTTACTGCTAACAATTCTTTTTTAACCAATTCCTCATATTCTTCGAATCCCCATCCAAAATGCACCCATCGAATATTAAAATTTGATATGTTTTTCAATATTTTAGGAATTAAATGAACCCGCTTAAAACTATTGAAATGACTGCAGCTACATATTATTACTTCATTTTTCTTCTTGATATAATTCGGTGTTCTATCATTAAGTTTTCCTAGCCTAGAAAGTTTAATTTTTTCTTTAAATTCGATACCATGTAAATCTTGCATGTATTTTATTCCATCCTGCGAAATGGATGCTGTAAAGGTAAGGTTACTCAATATATACTTTTTAAATGGGATATAACCACTGTTATTAGCGTAAAAGTACAAATCCCAACGATGGCAGCGAGCCACCGCTGTGCAATTAGTATTCTTTCTTAACCTGGCAAGAGTTAGTGCTTTTTGATCATGCCAATAAGAATAATAAATAAAATTATTTCCTTTTTGTATATCGTTCAATTTAATACTGTTTAGGATCATAGATGACTGTACATAATCAGAAAATAAAAGTTTAAGTTTACTCAAATTCGGTTTAATTCCATAATTAGTAATACCTATAAATTCTTTCCACAATGGTAAAAAGAATAATCCAGAAATTCTCGATATCCATTTATTGAACCAGGAAAACTGTTGAACTACAATTACATTGGCGTTTTTTGGTATTTCTCTACAATTACCATTGTTAGGACTACTGCAAAGAATAGTTATTTTTTCAAATTTATTGGAAATGATTTTCATTTCGTCATCCAAAAAAAATTCACCATCTGAATTTGGATAATCATCACAGAGAAGAACGAGATGCTTCAATTTTAAATATGATTAATAGTAACTTGCCTGCAGCAGAAAAGATCATTAATATGATATTAATTTTTCTTTAGTCAGTATACAGAGAAAGCACTTTGTTGCTATACGATTCGATATCAGATTGTTTGGCAAATTCGGTGTTGAAATCAAGTATTTCCTTATTTTGGAATACTTCTAAGATTCGATTTGCGAACTCATAAGGATTTTGCTTTTCAATTAAAAATCCATTTTTGCCATTTATCATTAAATCTCTATTTCCTCCTCCATCTAA
This sequence comes from Bacteroidota bacterium, assembly GCA_016866415.1. Taxonomy (GTDB): domain Bacteria; phylum Bacteroidota; class Bacteroidia; order Flavobacteriales_D; family Crocinitomicaceae; genus UBA952. The sequence goes on from VGML01000040.1 coordinate 11,340, forward strand.
TGTAATTATAGGAAGTCCTGCTGACATGGCTTCAAGTAAAACTAATCCTAAGGGTTCATAGGTGGCCGTATGGACATAAACATCAGATTGCCATAAGTGTTCTTCTACATTTTCAACGTTTCCTAAGAATTGACATTGATTTGAGATCCCTAGTTCCTTTACTTTATTTTGGACTTCAGTTTTCAGAGGGCCATCTCCAAGAAAAACGCAATTTGCATGAACTCCCCTTTCCTTAAGCTCAAGGATGATATCGAGTAGTAACGTTTGATTTTTTTTTGGAACGAAGGAGCCGATGTTGATTAAGTTGAGGGTTGAGACTAAGGTTTGAGTCTGAGGGTTGTCCCGATAGCTATCGGGATTGAGGGTTGTCCCGATAGCTATCGGGATTGAAGGTTGGTTCTCGACTGGGCTCGAACCACTGTCTGTAGAACTTTTTTGAAAATCAGCAGGTTTTTGGAAGCGTTTGACGTCAATGGCGTTGTGTAATAAAGTGACTGGGTAGTTGGATTGGACGGATTTGATGTAAGATTCGGTGTGTTTGGAAATAGCAATGAAATGAGTGCCTCCATTTTTTTTATACCGTTGAAAAAGAACTTTTTTTTCGTACCAATTTGTAATGTTTGTTTTTGAAATTGACCAAGACCAATTTTTTAATTGTACCATGTTATCATGGACGTGGCTAAACCATCTTGCTTTAGGATAATGACAAAAACGACTTACAAATTCTGCTTCGAATAGATGGGTATGGATGACATCAGGTTCGAAATTATTGATGTAGGCTTGAAGTCCTGTAACATTGATTTGCCATTTTTTCATTAATGAAAGTTGAACGGAAGATGGGATTATCGAAATGAACTCCTTAATTTCTGAAGTATGGTATTTTATTTCATCTCTAAAAATCACTAAACGGGCTTGAATTTTCTCTTGTTTATTTAATTGTTTTACAATATCAATTACCAGTCGCTCCGCTCCTCCTTTAGATAATGTGGGTATGATGTGAAGGATTTTCAAATCAACCAATTAATAAGAGTAACTTATCCATTTTTTGAAGCGTGATAAGTTTGAAAATTAACAATATTTTATGTTTTCTTTTTGTTCTACTATCAATCAATATTGAAACTATTAGGTAATATATAGCAGATAATCTATTTGAATTAATTATATGAGAAACAGCAATGCCGTAATTAAGGTCACTGAATAAAGATGATTTTAAATTACTTGATATTTTATTATACACCTCCAGATTATTATTTTTTAAGTTCTTAAACCCTTTGAGCATTCTTTTACATGGGTTGTTTTTTTTATTTACTGAATTCTCCTCATGTTGGTAGTATAGGACCGTTTTTTCTAGTATTTGAAAAATAGGATATTTTGATGCTATTTCTAGCCAAAGAATAGTATCCTCAACCAAAACTGAATCCAATCGGAATTTAAATTTATCGAAAATTGATCGTTCAATACAAACGCGACAAGGATAAATACCTTCAGTAAAAAGATAATCGAATATAGAATCATTAGTATTTAAAATTCCAATAGGATGTCCAATATCAATTCCGTTCTTAAAAATTATAAGGGATGAAAAAAATAAAGCTTTTGGGAGATTTTTATTCTTAATTTCATTTTGAAAAGTTGCTAGGTGAAATGGTAAATATTCGTCATCACTATCCAAAAAACAAATATATTTTCCTTTTGAATTTTCTATACCCTTGTTTCGTGCTGCGCTCCTCTCCTGATTATCTTGGTAAACATATTTTATTCTTTGGTCGTTTTCACATAATTTCTCAATGATATTTTTTGTGTTATCAGTGCTTCCATCATCTACTACAATCAACTCCCAATCGTTACAATCCTGATTTAAAACTGATTCAATCGCTTTTGGAAGCAATTTACCTCTATTGTAGGTTGGAATAATTATAGAGAAAAAAGGATTCATTTTTGTGCTATTAGAACAGTATTAAAGAATAGATTAAATATTCTATATTTTAAAAGTCTTTCTCTTTTTTGCTTTGATATTTTTGAAAAATAGCTTTCGAGAACCCATTTAATTAATAAAGGTACATATATGCTTTTTCCTTTTATTATGGTTTGGAATTTGAATTTTTTAAAGCCTACGGATTTTAATATTGATCTCAATTCTAAATCGGTATATTCCTTCAAATGAAAACCAATAGGCTCATCACCAAAATGACCTGTAATATCACCAGGACCTAATAATCTGTTTGGTGTTATAATCATATGACGACCACCTTTTTTTAAACAATTAAAGATACTTCTTAACTGCTCTAAGGCATCATCGGGATGTAAATGTTCAATGAGCTGATTACTGTAAACAAAATCAATTGAATTCGCTTCGAAAGGAAAATTAAACCCATCAAAAATAACAATCTCCATATTCGAAGGCAATTCATTTTCTTGCATGGCATAGGTTTGAGAAATTTCCAATGCATATATCTTACCAACATAAGAACTTAATT
>VGML01000041.1 GCA_016866415.1 Bacteroidota bacterium
AATTGCGATTAAGAGTAAGAATATGGCTCTTCATCAGAAATTAATACAAGTTTGTTTGGTTTTGTCCTTGCTCTTTTTACTTTGCTATGTTGCTTACCACATGACGTCTGATTCAACGCCTTATGGTGGTAATTTGAAAGGGCTTTATTATTTCATTTTGATTTCCCACATTTTATTGAGCATTGCTGTGATTCCATTGGTATTATTCACGTACCTTTTCGCTTGGGAAGGAAAATTTGACAAACACAAAAAATGGACGCGTTTCGCATTTCCAATTTGGTTGTATGTAGCTGTTACGGGTGTTGTTGTTTATTTAATGATTTCCCCTTATTACAAGTAAACTATTTCGCCTTCCTTTCGCTCAATTTTTTACCTTTGTGGTAAATGGAACTTGCAGCTCAAGAAAAACAATTTCGTTACGATAAAGCTTATTTACGTTTAGCAAAAAGCTGGTCCGTATTATCGCATTGTAAACGCAAACAAGTGGGCGCAATTATTGTAAAAGATTCCATTATTATTTCGGATGGATACAACGGAACCCCAGCAGGATTTGATAATTGTTGTGAAAACGAACAAGGAGAAACGCATTGGTACGTGCTTCATGCTGAAGCAAACGCCATTTTAAAAGTTGCAAGGTCAACTAATAATTGCAAAGGCGCCACACTTTATCTAACCCATTCCCCCTGTAAGGATTGTAGTAAATTGGTTTTGCAGTCAGGAATAACAAGATTAGTTTACCAGGAAGCATACAAAGACACTTCGGGTATTGATTTTTTAACGAGTGCAGGACTAGAAGTATTGAAAATAGAAAACATTGATGATGTCTGAAGAACCGAAATCGAACTATAAATTACCATTAATAATTGCGCTTGCTATTTGCGTAGGGCTTCTAGTTGGAAATAAACTTGCAATTCCCACTTTATCGACGCAAAGTAATTCAACGGACGTTCAAAAACTGAATGACATCTTGAATTTACTGGACGATCGTTATGTCGATAAAATTAATAAAGACGCCATTTACGAAGAAACCATTTCCGAAATGCTTCATAAATTGGATCCACATAGTAATTACATGTCGGCGAAGGAAATGAAAGCTGTCAATGAAGGAATCGATGGGAAATTTGGCGGAATTGGTGTTCGGTTTCTAATTCTTCGAGATACCATTTGCGTTTCACATGTTATCGAAGGCTCTCCTTCTGATTTTGCTGGAGTAAAGGCTGGCGACAAGATTATTGAAATCAACGGAAAAAGTCTTGGGAAAAAGAAGATAGAAACGGAAGACGTTATGTCAAAACTCAAAGGAGAGCCTGGAACAGAAGTCCAAATTAAAGTCCTACGTGGAAATTCAAAGAAGACAATTACAATCACAAGAGATTTAATTCCAATACGCTCCGTTTCATGCGCTTACATGATTGATAGAAATACAGGCTATATTCTAATTGATCAATTTTCAGTTCCAACGGCAGAAGAATTTCACCAAGAAGCCAAGAGGCAGAAAAGTTTAGGAATGACTAAATTGGTTTTGGATTTAAGAAACAATCCTGGAGGGGTATTAACGAGTGCAACAGATATCGCTGACGAATTTTTACCTGGAGGAATGACGATTTTGAAAACCAAAGGTAGAAGAACGGGTGAACAAATTTACAAATCCAAAGATGGTGATTTACTCGAAAAAACAGAAGTTGTGGTTCTCATTAACTCAAACTCAGCCTCAGCAAGCGAAATTTTAGCAGGTGCCTTGCAAGATAATGACAGAGCGGTAATTGTTGGTCGACGCTCCTTTGGAAAAGGATTGGTGCAAGAAGACCGCGCGCTGAGAGATGGAAGTAACTTAAGAATTACCATTGCTCGATACTACACGCCATCCGGAAGATGCATTCAACGGCCTTATTCAGGAGACTATGAAGATTATATAAAAGATGAAGAGCGATTCTTAAACGGCGAACTATACCAAGCGGATAAACAAAAATTACCCGACTCATTGAAGTTTAAAACACGAAAAGGACGAATCGTTTATGGCGGGGGCGGCATTTACCCAGATGTTTTTGTACCGCTCGATTCAACCGGGGGAAGCTTTTATTTGACGGAATTACAATTTAGTGGTGCCTTCAATGCGTTTGCTTTTGATTATGTTAAAGATAAACGAAACAAATGGAATTCAGCTGAGCAATTCGCAAAATCATTTGTCGTAGATGACGCCATTTTAAAATCCTTTTGCGCTTTTAGCTCCAAAAACTTCAAAGTTTCATATGTAGATGGTGAATTCAAAAAGAGTAAAAAGCTCATTTCTAAATTATTAAAAGCTGAAATAGCGCGTCAAATTTGGACCGAAGAAGGGTTTTATCGGGTAATCAATCCGGAGGATAATGAGTTTAGGGAGGCGATTAAATGTTTGGAGAGGAAATAATTTGTACTAAGATATTTACTTTCAACTTTCAGTTTTTCGTTTTCAGTTTTTCTCCATTACCCGATCCAGCATCTTCTTCAAATACTCAATCTCGTCTTTCAGCGTTTGAATGTGATCCTTATCTGCCTGAAAATTCGCATGTAAATAGGTTACTGCTTCCTGATTATGATTTTGGTTTACAACCGTATTTGCTTTTTCTCCAACTAATTCTGTGACAGTTGTTTCCAATGCGTTAGCAATTACAATTAGCCGCGGCACACTAATGCGGTTATCGTCTTTCTCCAGGCGTGCATAATTAGATTGCGTAATATCCAATGCAGAAGCCAAGTTTTCTTGCGAAAGCCCTTTTTCTTCGCGAAGTAGGCGGATTTTATTGCCGATTGAGTTCATGGTAAATATATTTAAAAAACAACTAAAATAGTTACAAATATACTTATTTAGTTGAAATTTTATTGAAATAAAAAAATATTTAGCATCAAATTTGCAAAACATTTTGATTTACACTTAATGATTTCTTTATTTCACCTTATTCAAGAATTGGAAAATAATCTTAAACCAGATTGTTGTAGCAGTACTTTGATTGTAAATGGCGGGGAACTAAAAATCAAATTATATGATACTATTGCTGATGCTTGCGGAGAAAATGAAAAATATAAATGGTATTATTTAGATAAAATCGTTTTGTTGAATAATAAAACAAAAAGAGGAAAGGGCATCGTTTGTCATAAATGTCAAAATGATAAATGCGTCATTTCGTTGATAATTGATCAAGATGAAAATACTCGCTTTTGTGTCGCTGAAAATATTGCTTTAAAATAAATTAATTATGAAATCCACTTTAAATTATTTCTTATCTTATCTCTTAATTTTTTTAAATGGTCTCATTTATGCCCAAAACCCGGGCGTGCTTGATCCTTCATTTAATATTGGCACCAGCGCCAACGGATCTGTCATGGCAATAGCCGTTCAGAATGATGGTAAAATAATAATTGGGGGAAGTTTCACTTCTTACAACGGAATACCAGCAAATAGAATTGCTCGGCTCAATATAGACGGCTCAATAGATACAACCTTTGACGTTGGAACTGGAGCTAATGGCAATGTTAACGCAATTTGCGTTTTAAGTGATGGAAATATTATAATTGGGGGTAGTTTTACCTCTATAAATGGTATGGGAATAGTCCGTATTGCAAAACTCACTACAACTGGAATTTTATGGTCTACAATTAATGCATGGGTTCATGGTAACCCAAACGGTGTAATAAATTCAATTATTTCGCAAAGTGATGGAAAAATACTAGTTGGCGGAGATTTTACTATTTATGGGGGTTATGATTGGCGAGGTGTAGTACGTATCGATGAATGGGGAATTGTTGATCAATCTTTCAACTCAATGTCTGGTTCTACATTAGGTGCAAATGGTTCTGTAAAATGTTTAGCTGTTCAAGGGGATGGGAAAATAATAGTTGGTGGATTATTCTCTTCATTTAATGGCAATACAAGAAATCGGCTTGCAAGATTGAATGCAAATGGTACTATTGATCCATCTTTTAATACGGGTCCTGGATTTGCAGGTTCTGGAATTTCTAATGGTGTTTATTGCACGAAAATTCAAAGTGATGGAAAAATCTTAGTGGGTGGAGACTTTACTTCATTCAATGGCGTTCCTTTAAATAAATATGGGCGATTAAATTCTAACAGCTCCTTTGATAGTGGTTTCAATAGCTACACTATTAGCGGTTCTGTTGCGTCATTTAATATTCAAAGTGATGGAAAAATTATTGTTTCAGGCTGGTTTACTAATTTCGCAGGTTCAGCAATAAATCATATCGGAAGAGTTAACTCAAATGGAATAATTGATGCTTCTTTTACTGCAGGGACAGGTGCAGGAAATACCATATATACATCGACTTTACAAAACGATGGTAAAATATTAATAGGAGGTCTATTCACATCTTATAATGGAACAGGTGCAAACAGATTTGCAAGAATTATGGGTGATTGTACACCCCCATCAGCACCTACTGGTCAAGCATCTCAGTCGTTCTGTATAAATGCTACAATATCTGATTTAGTAGCAACTGGCTCAGGAATTCAATGGTATTCTTCTTCAACTGGAGGCACTCCATTAGGGGCACAAACACAATTAACTTCGGGCGCGTCATATTATGCTTCACAAACAGTTACTTGTGCTAGTCTTTCTAGACTCCAGGTTACGGTTACTATTAATCAACCAGTTGATCCCACTTTTGATCAACTTGGTCCTATCTGTCAAGGGTCAACTTTGAATCTTTCAACCATTTCAAACAATGAAATTACAGGCATTTGGTCACCTGCAATAGATAACTCGGTTACAACAACATACTCATTCATTCCAAATGCCAACGAATGCGCAAATTCTACAACAATGACAGTTGTTGTAGAATCTCCATCTACACCAACATTTACTCAGCTTCCAGCAATTTGTAGTGGTGGAACCATTTCTTTACCTTCAGTTTCAAATGAGAATATCTCCGGTACTTGGTCGCCAGCAATAAATAATACAGCAACAACCACGTATACTTTCACACCGAATACAGGTCAATGTGCTAATACACAAACAATGACTGTAACAGTAAACCCACTCCCAACAGTTACACTTGCTGCTTTCAATTCGGTATGTGATACGACAGGTTTAGTTAACTTATCTGGTGGAAGCCCAGCTGGTGGAACATTCGCTGGAACTTCAGTGAGTAATAATTCATTCAATACCTCAGTTGGCATTGGATCATACCCAATAACTTATTCTTACACAAATTCAAATGGCTGTAGTTCAACTGCTACGCAGAATTTAGTAGTTATTTCATGTGCTGGCTCTAATGTAATCGAATTAATTGAAAATGGAATTGTGCTCTACCCAAATCCTACACTAGATGCATTTACAATAGAAACAAATGAAGATTTAACGGGTAAATCATTTATTATTCATGATGTCAGCGGTCGCGTTCTTTCAACAGGTACTTTGCAAGGAAGCAAAACCACGATTCAAGTTTCATCACTTTCAACAGGTTCGTATTATATCAATTTACCTGAGACGAATCAGACCTTGAAATTTATCAAGCAGTAGTAGAAATAAATAGTTTAATTGACCTCCCCTCAACATCGCTTGTCGGGAGGTTTTTTGATTAAAATTAAATCATTATCTCGATTATTAAATAACCATTTTGTATATTTAGGTAAAGGAAATATATGAAACTAGTTAATCCCGAATTTGATTTATTAAACGAACTGGAATTCTTAATTGAATCGAGTAAAAAACGAGTTAAACGAGCAGTAAATGGAGAATTAAATTTGCTTTTTTGGCAAATTGGAAAACGAATTAACGATGAAATTCTACTAAATAATCGAGCTGAATACGGTAAACAAGTCGTTCCGACAATTGCAGAAAAGTTAACTGCGAAATACGGACGGAATTTTGAAGCACGAAACTTACGTAGAATGATGCAGTTTGCAACGAGTATGAATGATTTTAAAATTGTGGCGCCAGTGGCGCCACAATTGACGTGGTCTCATATTATTGAATTACTTTCAGTTAAAACATTTGACGGACGAATATTCTATGCAAACCTCGCCATCGAGGAAAATTGGAGTAAACGTGAATTAAGAAAACAAATTAATTTGAAAGCATTTGAACGGACTGAAATTGCGAATCTTCAAATGAAAAGCGAAAGTAATGACCTGCTCAACACCTTTAAAGATCCCTACGTGCTTGATTTCTTGAATCTTAAAAGTTCATTCATTGAAAGCGACTTAGAATCAGCAATCTTAAGAGACCTTGAGAATTTTATTTTGGAATTGGGAAAAGGTTTTGCTTTTATGGAGCGTCAAAAGAGAATTATTATCGATGGTGAAGACTTCAATCTAGACCTACTTTTTTATAATCGAAATTTGAAAAGGTTGGTGGCTGTGGAACTTAAACTAGGGAAATTCCAAGCGCAATTTAAGGGACAAATGGAGTTGTATTTAAAATGGCTTAATCGATATGAAAAAGCGGAAGACGAAAAAGAACCAATTGGTTTAATACTTTGTGCCGAAAGCAATAAAGAACAAATTGAACTTTTGGAAATGCATAAAGATGGGATTATGGTTGCCGAATATTGGACAGTCATGCCACCTAAAAAAGAAATGGAGCAAAAACTTCATCAATTGCTTATGGAAGCTAAAGAAAGAATGTTAATTTATGGGAAAGAAAAAGAACTATAAGTCTACTCTACCTCAACAGCAACCTCATTTCTCCTTCCAAATATTTCCCAGGGCGCGTTATAGCCGAGATACGAGAATTCTCCTTTTATAATGATATGTTCCTTTTCCAGAGCTTCTCTTAAAAGCTCCTTTTTGCGATTAATTTTTTTATCGGAGGCGAATCCAGAGAATCTCAGCACAGCGAATTTCTTTGGGGTCGCTTTCACTAGTTTAACTTCTGAGGAAGTTGGCTGAGGTAAATCTTCCATTTTATATTGGCTTGGCATCACAAACGACATTTTTGTGTTGTCACCAAATTCCATAATTACAGGAGCGGTCATCGCAATTTGTTGTTTATTTCTGTTTCCGCCAAAAATGTACCCTGCCACTCTGCGAAATCCTGTGTTTCCTGACTTTTTGATAGAAGTTTCTTGAATAACTGTTTGAGCTAAAATCATTGAGTCATATTGACGAATTTCAAATGAATCATAGGTTTTGACAACCTTGTATTTAGGCGTTTCAATATCGCCGTTTTTGTATGACATAAGTAGTTGAGCTATTAAGAATATACCTACAACCGAGGCTAAAATGATCGTTATTTTATTCATGGGTTTTCTCTAGTAAATCTTTCGTTTTATTTTTAAATGCTTTCAAGCGAGGAACACTTACTTGTTTTACGTAAGGGTAATCTGGATTTCTTTTTTCGAAGTCTTGGTGATACGATTCAGCTTTGTAAAAAGTGTTGAAAGATTCTAAAGTTGTTGTAATTTCCTTAAATGACTTTTTGTCGAGTAAATTCTTAATGTAATCTTGGGAAAGTTTTTTTTCCGTTTCGTTGGAATAAAAAATAACAGATCGATACTGTGTTCCTCTATCTGGACCCTGCTGATTTAACGTAGTTGGATCATGTGAATTGAAGAACACACGAAGCAAGTCAGAATACGAAATAACATTCGGATCGTATGTAACTTTAACTGTTTCCGCATGACCAGTTTTTCCCGTGCAAATTTGCTCGTAAGTAGGGTTTTTTGTAGTTCCCCCACAATAACCAGATTCAGCTTCTTTCACGCCCCTAACCGTTTCAAAAATGGCTTCAACACACCAAAAGCATCCGCTTCCAAAGTAGGCAGCTTTCGCCTTTTGCGCCTGACTGGAAAATTGAATAAAAAATAAATAAAAAAATAAGATTAAGAATTGCTTCACTTGTTTAGAACAATTCTGTATTAAAAAGGTTTATTCCTGCTCTTTTTTTGAAATAAAGATTAATACAATGTAAGCACTGATTAATACCACCACCGGAATCAATGCAATTGCAATTGATTGATCCGCAATTAATAAGAACGTTTTCATGGCTAAAGGTTTTATAAATCAAATGTAAACCACCACAAAGTTTTTTTCTTCGATAAATTAGCAAAAGTAGGCTTTGAATTATTAAAACTAAATATCCATCGAATAAAGCTATTTAACTGAAAAACAAATAGATATAAAGAATGTTAAAATAGTTTTATCTTCCAGTCTTCAGAGTCGGATCTTTCAATTAAGTTCAGCTTGAGCAAGTAATCAATTACAAGTTGAAAAGATTCTTTTTCCAATTGGTTTTGATAGTTCCAATTGGTTTCAATGAGCCAATTTTGAACTTGGCTCAAACGCAGGTTATAACGCCAAGAAATTATTTCTGCTGCCTGCACATTGTTTTTTAGTTCAAATGCCTTCTTATTGGCAATTTCTGAAATCATTTTCAGAAGTTCTTTATCTGAGTTGTAAACTTCATTTCGAACGGCAATTACAAAACAAGGCCATGGAGTGACGACTTCATCGATGTAGCGACATTTCTTTTGCTCTGTAAAAGGAAAAGTAGTGTATTTTTCCCATAGAAACCCCTGAGCCTGTTCGTTTTGCAGTGCCCAAAGTCCTCCATAGACGTCTCCGACTACATTGAATTTTAAATCTTTTGTATTCCATCCTTCTTGAAAAGCTTTCACATATGTCATTAAATGTGAACCAGATCCTTCTCTTGAAATCGCAAATGTTTGGCCTTCAAGTTGATCAACGCGAGTAATATCCGAGTGATATGGCACGTGTATTCCCCAATGCAACGGCGTGGTAACATAAACGGTTAGGATTTTCGCATCTAATCCCTGCAAAATAGATTTGGTAACGCCTTCAGTTAGCAAAACGGCTATATCGAGCGAGCCTGTTTGTAATCCTTTTATCATCTGACCCGTTCCACCAGTCATATCTGACCAATGTAATTCAACACCTATCTCTCTAAACTTTCCCTCTTCAATTGCTAATCGCCACGGCAAATTAAAATGTTCTGGAACGCCTCCAATTTTAAATCGTTTCATTTCCGTCTAATTTAAAGAATTGTTTTTCGTGCAGTTTTTTATATTGACCGCCTTTTTTTATTAATTCGTGATGACTTCCAACTTCCTTTATTTCTCCTTTTTCTAACAGAACAATTTGATCGGCGTTTTGAATGGTTGAAAGTCTGTGTGCAATTACAATTGACGTTCTTCCTTGAGTCAATTTTGAAGTGGCTTGTTGAATTAATAGTTCTGATTCGTGGTCAATACTTGAAGTCGCTTCATCCAAAATCAAAATGTGTGGATTGTAAACGTAAGCACGAATGAATGCCAAAAGTTGTCGTTGACCAACAGACAAAACTCCGCCTCGTTCACCAATTTGGTAATTGTAATTATCCGGCAAATTCATAATGAATTCGTGAGCTCCTACTGCTTTTGATGCCTCAATGACTTGTTCCATAGAAATAGATTTATTCCCAAGAGTTATGTTGTTGTAAACCGTATCCGAAAAAAGGAAAACATCTTGTAAAACAATTGCAATGTTTGACCGAAGATAATTCAATTCGATTTCTTTAATATCACTAGATCCGATATGAATCGTTCCCTTTTGAAACTCGTAAAAACGCCCCAGTAAATTGACAATTGTTGATTTTCCTGCTCCTGTGGCACCTACAAATGCGATGGTTTTTCCTTTTGGAATGGTCAAATTGATATTTTTTAGCACGACATTTTCGCCATCATAGGAAAAAGAAACGTTTTCAAGTTTGATATCCTGATTGAAATTAATAATCAGATTATTACCAGAGTCTTGAACATTTTCCTCTTGATCCAAAACCTCAAAAATACGCTCTGCTCTTACAGTTCCGCGCTGAAGGATGTTGAATTTATCTGCAAGTTGTCTAATTGGGCGATAAAGTTGATTTATCCATAAAGTGAAAGCGATGATTTCACCGTACATTGTTTTGATTTCTATACTCGTCTTCCCTTGAACATTTAAAGCACCCCAAACGAGTAAAAATGCAATTGAAAGCGAACTTAACAGTTCGACAACCGGAAAAAAAATGGAAGTTGCCCAAACAGCATTAATGTGAGCATTTCTGTGTATTTTGTTTATTTCTTGAAAATTAGAAAATTCAGCATCTTGGCGATTGAATAATTGAACGACAGCCATGCCCGTTAATCGCTCTTGAACAAATGAATTCAATTGATTTACTGCTGACCGCTCTTGTTGAAAAGACTCGCGCATGGCTTTAGCAAACAACCGTGTTGCAATTACTAACAAAGGAATTGGTATCAGGGTCATTAATGACAGTTGCCAGTTTACGGAAAACATCATGGAAAGAATAATGATCAAGGAAATCAAATCTCCTGAAATGTCCATTATTCCGGCAGAAAAAACTTCAGTTATGGCTTCCAAATCTGAAACAACCCTTGTTACCATTGAACCGACGGGATTTTTATCGAAATACTGCATTCGAAATGAAAGGAGATGCTTGAAAATTTTAACTCGTAAATCCCGAATAACCGATTGCGCAAGGAGATTTGAAAAATAGGAAGATAATAATTGCAAGAGGCCTTCTGAAACTAAAATCCCGACCACAATTAGAGAGCCGATCAACAATGCTTGGTGATTTTGATCTCGAACGATGTATTTATCTACCAATTGACCAATGAAATAAGGTCTAAATGGCCCAAGAAAAGACAAAAATAGAATACATGCAACGGAAACAAAAAAGTAGATTTTATAGGGCTTTGCAAAATGCAAGAGACGCTGAAGAAGAAAATACTTACTTTTTTTTCTCATGAGGAGCAAAGGTAATTTAAATTGATTTTGATTGTTTTATTTATTTATCTAAAACTTTAGCGGAAGATTTGTTTTAAAATTCCTTAAAAATCCCTAAATTTGCACCTTTTAAAAGTAAATTGTGGGTGTAAAAATTTTTGCCGGAAGAGCTTCAACTGACTTGGCTACTAAGATTGCTGCCAATTATGGCATTCCTTTGGGTGATGTCAAGGTATCTGTTTTTAGTGACGGCGAATTTCAACCTTCCTTTGAGGAAACGGTGCGGGGACAGGATGTATTTATTGTCCAGTCAACAATGCCTCCAACGGAAAATATTTTTGAGTTGTTGTTACTTGTGGATGCTGCCAAAAGAGCCTCGGCAAGGAAAATTATCGCAGTAATTCCATATTTTGGATTCGCTCGACAAGATCGAAAAGATAAACCGAGGGTAGCAATTGGAGCCAAGTTAATAGCGAATATGCTAATGGCGGCAGGAGTTAATCGTGTTATTACTATGGATTTGCATGCTGATCAAATTCAAGGTTTTTTTGAAGTTCCTGTAGATCACCTTTATGCTTCGAAATTGTTTTTGAAAGAAATCGATAAACTAGACAAAAATAACTTGATTATGGCGGCTCCAGATGTTGGTGGAGCTAAACGAGCAAATTCGTATGCGAAGAACCTCAATTGTGGTCTTGCATTATGTCACAAGCATCGTAAAAAAGCGAATGAAATAGCTGAAATGACAGTAATAGGTGATGTTGTAGGAAAAGATGTGATTGTCGTGGACGATATGTGTGACACGGCCGGAACATTGACGACTGCCGCAGATTTGTTAATTGAAAAAGGAGCTAAAAGTGTTCGTGCATTTTGTACTCACGCCGTTTTAAGTGGACCTGCAATTGAACGAATCAATAATTCAAAAATCACGGAAATTGTTGTTACAGACACCATTCCATTAAAAGAAACTTCTCCAAAAATTCGCGTCGTAAGTGTCGCTGAACTTTTTGCAGATGTATTTAATCGTTTGATTAAAAACGAATCAATAAGTACTCATTTTGTAATCTCTTAAATTAATATATAATATGAAAACAGCACAATTGAGCGGTTCGCTCCGAGCGAACGTAGGGAAAAAGGACGCTGCGGCTATCAGAAACGCAGAAAGAGTTCCTTGTGTGCTTTACGGACAAGGTGAACAAACTCACTTCTCAGTAAAGCAAGTAGATATTGAGAAAATCGTTTATTCTCCAGATGTATTCCAAGTGGAATTGGATATCGAGGGCAAAAAATCCCGTGGTATTATCCAAGAACTTCAGCAGCATCCAACAAAAGGAACGATTCAACACGTTGACTTTTTGGAGTTGAATGACAGTAAAGAGGTAAAAGTTAAATTACCCGTTCGTATTACTGGTTCTTCTCGTGGTGTAATGGCCGGAGGTAAATTAATGACTGCCTTTAGAAGTTTACAATGTGTTGGCTTGCCAAAAGACTTACCAGATGCAATTACATTGGATATTACGAAACTTCGCATCGGACAGTCTATTCGTGTGAATAGCGTTGATATTCCAGGGGTTAAATTCTTGGATCCTGCAAATGCGGTTGTTGTTGCCGTTAAAATGGCTCGAGGAGCTGTTAAAGGCGCTGACGCCGGAGATGATGAAGATGAAGAATAAATTAGTTCGAATTTCATAATTGAAAAACCGATGGGAAACTGTCGGTTTTTTTGTTTTATCTAAAATATTACTAAAATTAACTTTTTGTAAATTCTGCGTTTGAATAATCTGTAATTTCGTTTTGCCGTGCCAGATTTAGTAAAAACTATTGTAATTATCCCCACTTACAACGAAATAGAGAATGTTGAGGCGATTTCGCGTGCGGTAATGTCACTGAAGCCGATTTTTGATATTTTATTCATTGATGACAATTCTCCAGATGGAACAGCCGAGAAAGTAAAGTCGTTAATGACTGAGTTTAGTGGACGAATTTTTTTAGAGCAACGAAATGGTAAATTGGGTTTAGGGACGGCCTACATTCATGGTTTTAAATGGGCAATTGAGAAAGATTATGATTTTGCAATAGAAATGGATTGCGATTTTTCTCACGATCCAAATGACTTGCCAAGACTTCTAAATGCTTGTTTGGATGGTTCAGACTTAGCAATTGGTTCTAGGTACTGTAGAGGAGGGAAAGTTAAAAATTGGCCTTTGGATCGAATTTTAATGTCCTATTTTGCAAGCATTTATGTTCGCTTGATACTATTTATGGGAATAAAAGATACAACAGCGGGGTTTAAATGTTATCGAACTGAAGTCTTAAAAAAAATTAAGCTGGATAACATAACTTTTAAAGGTTATGCATTTCAAATTTGCATGAAATATGCGACCTTAAGGCATGGCTTTAAAGTCAAAGAAATCCCAATTACATTTATTGATCGTGTTTATGGAGAATCCAAAATGAGCACTGGAATTTTCAAGGAAGCTTTTTTTGGTGTTTGGAAAATGAGAAAAATGAATTTATGATTAACTACATTTTAAAGAACGGACAAATTATAAATGAAGGCCAAACATTTCAAGGGGATCTATTAATCCGAAATGGAATTATTGAACGAATTGATAATCAAATTGACAACTCGATAAACGCCAAAGAGATTGATGCTGAAGGAAAACTAATTCTTCCCGGTTGTATTGACGATCAAGTACATTTCAGAGAGCCAGGCTTAACTCATAAAGCAAATATTGCAACCGAATCAAGAGCTGCAGTTGCAGGAGGTATCACTTCTTTTATGGAAATGCCAAACACCGTTCCAAGCTCAGTAACCATTGAAAAATTGGAAGATAAATACACGATAGCGTCACATTCTTCATTGGCAAATTATTCCTTCTATTTAGGCACAACAAACTCAAATATCGAAGAAA
>VGML01000042.1 GCA_016866415.1 Bacteroidota bacterium
TATTGTATTGGGAATGAATTTGAACCAGTTGTGAGCAAAGACTTTTCAATACATTCAACTGAACTGGCGTATCGTTTATGAAAGCACGTGATTTACCTTCCTTCACTATTTCTCTTCTGACAATTAATGTTTCATCAAAGTCCAAGTCATTTTCTTGAAAAAAATCCTTAAAACGTTCAGAAATTTGAAATCCAGCCTCAACTATTGATTTATTTGATTTAGAACCAATGACATTAAAATCGGCTCGTTCACCAAGAATTAAATTCAAGGCATTTAATAGAATGGATTTTCCTGAACCCGTTTCCCCGGTTATAACCGTAAATCCTTCATTGAAATCAATTTTTGCTTCTTCAATCAAGGCGAAGTTCAAAATATGAAGTCGCAGTAACATGTTAATTAAGAATTTCTTGGTACTTGGATGAATTTCCTGAATCAAGTTTTTTAAGGAGATTAACGAAATCTGTCTTTTCCTTCATCTCTGAATCTGAAAGAATGTTTTTTAATTCTGTTGTCTTCGAATTCAAGAAATTAATAATATTAATTGTATTTGGTCTGGTTTGAACAACAGGAGTCAATTTATTCAGCGCTGCCAAAAGTGATTTTTTTGCTTCAACTTTATTGTCATACATCATGTCTATTCCCTTACGATGATACATATAATTACACTCGCGCAAGGGATCAAAAACAGGTTGTAAAATATTATCAACTAACCAATAACGGTTTCGTTTTCCGGATTCGCTTGCTTTCCAACCTGGTGCTCCAGAAGATTGAGCATTGGATACGATTTGTTGAGCCTCGTTAAAATAGGGCGTTCCACCTTTAGATGAAAAAGAATCATAATCCATTCCAATAATAAAATAGGCATAAAATGCTAATAAGGAGGATAGGTTATCTCGAAATTGATTTTGCGCATATGTCAGAACTGTATTTCTTGAAAATGAAATTGTCATGTCATCATCTTGAAAATTAAACAAAACGGTGTTATAGTTTGAATTAAAAGCTGGACGTGTTGATTGAACTTGAACAAAACCAGTATAAACCCCACTACTCGGATTTGTTTTTATTTGAATTTGGATATTACAATTAATGCGCTCTTCAGTTTTAAAATTATCTTTTGTCCATTGCGTATTATTCATCAAATCAAACACACTTTGCTTCATTTGTTTGATTATTTCCAATTCAGTAGAATTAAGCTCTAATTTGGCGTCAGATTGAACACTCACTTGGCAATTCAATTCCTGTGAAAAGAATAATGTGTAATAAAATATGTAAACGAACGGTAGAATCAGTTTCATCATGATTTTTGATATTTGTCAATTGCTTTCAAAATGTCATTTGCCACCTCACTTTTCGACTTCACATCAAAATCGAATTGGTTTTGATGTTTATCTAAGATAGTAATTTTATTGGTATCTTTTTTAAATCCAGCTTCTTTATTTTCAAGCGAATTTAAAATAATCATATCCAAGTTTTTACGGTTCAATTTAGTTAACGCATTTTCAATTGAATTATTGGTTTCAAGTGCAAAACCAATTACCAGTTGATTATTTGAACGATTTTCGGAAGACCAAACTATTATATCAGGATTTTTCACCAATTCAAGATCAAGATTTTCTTCTGATTTTTTAATCTTTTGGTCTGATTTTATTTTCGGTTTATAATCTGCTATGGCTGCAGCAAAAATGCCAATATCACTTTTGCTCCAAAATTTTTGAACTTCAATGAGCATTTCATCTGCTGTTACTATTCTAATTAATCGAAGATTTGGATGAGTTAGTTCCAAATTCGTTGGACCGGAAATTAGAGTTACCTCATAGCCATTTCGCAAACAGGTTTTGGCTAATTCAAATCCCATTTTACCACTAGAATGATTTCCAATAAAACGAACCGGGTCAATCGGTTCATAGGTTGGACCTGCAGTAATTAAGAAATGTTTTTTATTAATCGAATCGGAATCTTGAAATTTGTTCCGAATAAATTCCAACATATTTTCGGGTTCTTCCATTCTCCCTTGTCCTTCCAAACCACTCGCTAATTCACCTGAAGTTGCAGGAATAACAGAAACGCCATCATCAATCAACTGCTTTAAATTCCGCTTAAATGTAGGATGCTGATACATATCTAAATCCATTGCAGGAGCAATTATGGTTTTGGATTTCATTGATAAATAGGTTGCTAAAAGCAAATTATCACAGGTACCAACAGCCATTTTTGATATCGTGTTGGCTGTGGCAGGAGCAATTACAAATAAATCAGCCCAAATTCCTAATTCTACATGGTTTGTCCATACCCCAGTTTCCTTGTTCCAAAATTCAATTGAAACAGGATTTTGAGAAAGCGTAGCGACCACAAGTGGACTTATAAAATCACAAGAGGCAGGAGTCATTATACATTTGACTTCTGCCCCTTCTTTTTTTAATAATCGAATAAGGTAAGCAATTTTATAAGCTGCAATACCTCCTGTTATTCCAAGAAGGATGCGCTTTCCAAACATTACTTATCTTCCGGTTTTCTCATATAGATTTTATCTTCAAGCAATTCTTGAGTTGCAATTGCCGTTGCTTTCGGCATTTTCTCATAATGCTTGGAAATTTCAATTTGCTCTCTATTTTCAAAAATCTCTTCTAAATTATCCGTAGAAGTTGCAAATTCTTGAAGTTTCTGAGTTAATTCTTCTTTTGTTTCTGCACTAATTTGATTGGCTCTTTTAGAGATAGCAACCAACGATTGGTAGATATTCCCTGTTTTTTCTTCGAGACGAATCGTGTCACGGGTAACAGTCGTTTTTTCTCCAGAAGTGTTTTTTATGCTCATTTTTAACTATTTATTGTTCTTATTGTTTGGATTGATTCAATTTCGACTCAATCGACTTTACCTCTCTCAAATAATTTGAATTTGGATAAAGGACTACAAAGTTAGTGATTCTTTCCCAAGTTTTCTCAATTCTTTCGACTTTTTTTGACTCAATACTATTGATTGAAAGTTGATATGAGTTTTTTACTATTAAATAATAAACTTCTTCGCAAAACTTTGATTTTGAGAAGTTCTCAATAAAAATTTCTCCTGCGGTAACCGCTGCTCTATAATTCTCTGTTTTGTCGTATAATTTCACATGATCATACTCTTTCAATTCCAATTTAAATCTCAGGCGATCAATAACTCTGTTGCATGAATCTACTAAATTCGAATTCGGATAACGATCTATGAACTGCTGAACAGTATTTATCGAACCTTCAGTTTCAGTTTGATCAAGTGAATATTCTGGTGAATTTTTAACACTGGATAAAGCCATTAAAAAATACGCCTCTTCATTCTTTGGACTATATGGATAACGTTGAATGAATTGACCAAAGTAATAACTTGACATGTAGAAATCTTCAATTTCAAAATAGCTTTTTGCTAAACGATAATAGGCTAGTTCGCCTTCACCAGTTTTAGGAGAATGCTGATAAATTTGTTCATAAAGAACGATGCAACGATTAAAGTCTTTTTCTTCGTAAAGCTTGTTTGCCAATTCAAATTTTTGTTGATAATCATCACCTTTTACAATTTTGTTGTATCCTGAACATCCTATTAAAAAGACTAAAATTGTAAATGCGAATCCTATTTTCTTCATAATTATTTTACGCGTAAACTTTTCCCAGGAATCAATACTGAACTGGGTTTAATACCATTTAATTGACACAATTTAGAAACCGTAATGTTATTTCGATCTGCAATTTCTGTTAACGTATCACCTGATTTTATTCGATAATATTTCGTTTGTGGCTTTATTGCCACTGGCGGTTTTGGAGTTTGTACAACTTCTTCTGGTTTTTCAGAAACAAAATTATCGTCATGAGTAGTTGAAGGTTTTGCTCCAGCCTTAAAAAGACCTTTATGAACGAAAAGATTTTCACTTTTAACATTTTTCCTGTCAAAATTGATTATCTCTTCTGGATTCATTGGTGAATCATAAAATCGAACCTCAAAATGTAAATGCGAACCAAAAGAATGCCCGGTATTTCCACCTAATCCAATAGGTTCGCCTGCTTTCACATCTTGATCTGGATGAACTAATAATTTGCTCAAATGCGCATAAAAAGTTTCGAGTCCATTGTAATGTCTTACGATCACTAAATTTCCAAAACCTCCATCATTATACTTGGAATACCTTACTTTACCTGAAAAAGCGGAGACAACTGTGTCTCCAGTTTCTAAATCGAGGTCTATTCCATTGTGGTTCCTTCCACTTCTAAAACCATATCTTGAAGTAACAATACCTGGAACCGGCATAACAAATTCAGAATGATTTTCATCTGTAACGCACAACCAAATGGTATCTTTCAATTTAGATAAATCGTTTTTCGTTGAAAAACAAACATCATTATTCCATTTTTGACTAAAACCTGCACTTTGTTCATCAGTCATAATTTTATGCAATCGCATATTCATTATTCCGTTGAAAGCATTCTTGTTGTAGTATGACCAAGTCTTGTTAGAAAAAAGAATAATTGGACCAAGATTCGTTTCGACTGTATCTAAAGCTTTCTGCGCATTTACAATTTGTATGCGAAGTAGAAATAAAAAAATACAAACGACTATTTTGAAATACAAATCCTCTAATTAGGATTCAAATATAGTCATATTGAATTAAATGGCTCGAACTTCTGTTATTTCGATGTTGTAGAGAACTTTTTCATTCGGTTTAATTAGGTCAGTATAACCTCTACTACCATATGCTTTTTCACTGTCCAAAATAACAATATATCGCTCCCCTTTTTTTGCATTTTTTAATAGCTTTTTAAGTCCTGGAACAATGGTATTTTGACCTGGCACGTATCGCAATGGAAAATTCGATTTGTACGAATTCATAACGCAAGATTTGGACTCTGTTGAGACAATCGCATGAAATGAAATCTCTTTTTCAGAATTATCGATATTTTTTTGATTTTCACCATCTTTCCACTTCCAAGAAACGACACCATTTTCATTTATTCCTGGCGTAACTCTTGCTAGAACTTTAACAAATAGCCAATTTGAACTATTTTCAGGCACTACACCTTTAATTCCTTTTTCACCCATCGCAAGTGAAGCTGGTATTTCAATCTTTGCGAAATCGCCAACTGCCAATTGTTGTAACCCTATGTCCCAACCTGGTGTTTGCATGTTATATCCAACAACAAAAGGAATGAAAGGGAAATTTACACGATTATTACCATCAATGATTTTCCCATCGGGAAGTGCCAAACGATATTCGATTAATACCATTTCACCTTTCTTGATTTTTTCTCCCTCGGATTTTTTAAACCATTTTATAAAAACACCATTATCCAAAGATTTTGTATGTTCAATTTTACCTTTTTCAAACGTTTTTAAATTTGCTTTCGCTCGATCAAATTCGGAAAGTGAATCAGTTTTGGTAATTAGCGGCTTTTTATTCTCAACTTTTGCTTTTTTATTTACAGACTTATTTTTCTTGTCATCAGAACAAGATGAAAATAACAAAACCAACAAAATCAGGGATATAATTTTTTCTTTCATTTGAGTTCAACTAATTCTAAATCAATGTATAAAATAGACTGCGGTGGAATTTTCTCACGATCTCCCAAAAGTCCATGAGCCAGATAACTTGGTAATATAAGCTTAGCCTTATCTCCTTTTCGCATAAATCTCAACGCTTCGTGAACCCCAGACTCCTTATCACTATGCTCTAAAACAAAATTTTCAGTCTCGTCTTTAGGAGTTTCGTGACATAGAATACCATCTAACAATTCCACACGTAACCTTGTGTAAACTGATTGTCCGGATTTTGCAACGGATTCTCCAATACCATTTTTATAAATCAAGTATCTCAAACCAGAATTCGTTTGTTTCATTTTTAATGACTTGTTATGTTCCAGAAACAATCGAATTTGAATTTGTTCACGCTCATTCAATTCTTGATTAAAATCTACGGAATGATCATCGCTCCAATTTCCTTTAGTTGGTTTCTTTGTAGTTTTTTCAGGTCTACATGCAAAAACCACGAGAATCAAAAGGAAATAACTTACAAATTTTATCATTGAAATAACTCCCCTACTAACGAACGAAATTGGTTCATGGTTACATTTAAATCACTAGAAGTTTGACCTCCCGCTGCATATTTATGCCCACCGCCTGAAAAATACTTGGCTGCAAATTCATTCACATAATAGTTTCCTTTTGATCGAAACGAAATTTTCACACCCTCATTTTCTTCTTTAAAAAATGCAGCAACTGAAATCCCTTCAATTGACAAGATGACATTCACCAGACCTTCGGTGTCACCTTTTTGAAAATGAAAACGATCTAATTCTTCCTTAGAAAGTGAAATAATTCCAAGCGGATAATCAGGGTGTAATTCAAGTTTTTCAGCTATGGCATAACCGCGAAGCTGTATACGATCAATTGTATTTACATCGTAAATGGCCTCGTGAATTTCGTGGTGCTTAACTCCGATTTCTAATAAATGAGCTAAAATTAAGTGGGTGTTTTTGTCTACCGATGGAAAACGAAAAGAACCTGTATCAGTCATTATTCCCAAATAAATTCCTTTCCCAATTTCAACATCCAATAGCTCAAGTAAATCCATTTCGTCAATGACCTGGTAGATCAACTGTGCAGTCGAACAAATATTAGTTCTAGAAATTGTAATGTCGCAAAAAGCTTCTGGATTCGGATGGTGGTCAATCATTATTCTTTTAGAAGGAAAAGAACCTACAAACTGCTCCATTTTCGAACCAACGCGATTCGCAGCATTATAATCCAGGCAGAAAAGTAAATTTGAATCAGCTGTATTTATGGCATTCTCAGAATCGAATACAACGTATTCCACATTCTTTAAAAAAGGCATTAAAAAACTCGAAGGAGCATCTGGTAAAATTAAGATAGGCTTTTTATCAAGCTTCTTTAAGAAATGATACCAAGCTACCGAACTTCCAACGGCATCTCCATCTGGTCCTTTGTGCGTTGTAATAATAGGGTTTCGACATTCAAGAATTTCCTTTTTAAACGTATCAATCATGTCATAAAATTACTTAATCTTTCTTTTGCATGTGCTCATCCTCTTCTTTGTCTGGAGGAAACAATTTTGGTTCATCGTTTTTATTTTGAAGATGATCCAACATGTCCTCGATTTGAGAGATGCTCACTCGTTTAGCAATAATATTTTTATCCTTATCAAGAATGTAAACGACTGGAGTGCTAAAAATATCATATGTCGTTTGATAATTTAATGATTCTAAGGTCGTAGGTTTCGGACGATTGTCACCAAAAACAGGCACCAAACTATTCGGGTCCTTTTTCGCTAATTCATAAAGTTTATCAGTAACTGCAACATTTATGAATTCAAGTTTATTTTCTCGAATAAACTTCTTCCAATTATCAAAATCTTTACCTATCGCCTTTCCAACTGAAAAAACTTCAACGTTTCTAGCCTTCAATTTTTTCAAATAAAGTTCATTAAGTTTTGGTGTCGTTTTCTTACAATGACCACATTCTGGGTCCCAAAAATAAAGAATAGTGTATTCTGACTTCAGCGAGTAAAAATCTTGCCATTTCGTATCAGTTGTATCCTTCATTATGAGGTTCGGAGGCCGAACACCAACTACCAAATTCAATTTATTCTTGAGATTGTCGCATAATTCTTCGAATTTATCTTCTTTCACCCAAAAAGCAGGAGATTTACCCTCGCTATTTTTCGTGCAGTAATAACGATCCAACATGTATAGATAAACCTTATCCATTCCCATGATTTCACTTTTACCATAGGTAGATGTAATCCAACCTACAACATATTCAAACATATTCGACTTCGGATTCAATCGATCACAAAAATCGAACGCATAATGAATGACGGTATCCCAATGCTGAAGGATCATATTTTTCCCAAAATAAAATTCCATTTTGTTGTGAAAAACAGGGTTATTAACTAAGGCATCATCCATAAAATCTACGTTATCCCAATAATGAGCCCGATAATATTTAAACTTAAAATCTTTGTCGATGATGCTATCATTTTTGTCTTTTGGTGGTTCTGGTATTTCAACCTCCATTGACATTTTTACGATCTTAGACACAAGTTTACCTTTGCTTTGCTCAATTAAATTCTTTTGGTACGTTTCAACTTCCTTGTTGATTGCATCCATTTGATCGGTAAGCGTTTTAAATTGCGGGTCTTCCTTTTTCAATTTATTTCTTTGCTCACCTAGTTTGTTCGCTTCGGATTTTCGATTCGAAATAAAGTTAACGTAGGGTATAAAAACTTTATTCTCTTCCGATTTCTTCACCTTCATATTTGTCATGTAATCAGGGCCTGAAGTTTCCAACTGAATGTCTTCGTTGTTGTAGATAAACTCAAAGTACTTTTGTCCTGGCAGTAGAAGTCCAACTATTCCGGGTTTTTGTTTTTTACCATCGAAAACAACCTCACCATTTTTCATTTCAGCTGTATCAGCATAATAAAGTTTGCTTCCGTAATATTTAATTAGGTTGACTGTCGTGTCTTTTTGGCCAATAACCTTGACACGAATTTTCTGTGCGGAAACATTGAATCCGATAAAAATCAGTAATGCAAAAATTAACTTATTCATCTTGTTCATTTTTTAGTTGATTTTATTGACTGTTAAATTAAGTGTAAGTTGCTTCTATCTTTTATTTATGGTTGTTTTTAACAAAACTTTAACCTTATTTGTTAAATAAAGTAAAGACTTCGTTTTTAGCAGTTCGATAACTTGCGAGGGTAAAAATAATGAAAGTCAGAAAAATTGAAGAGAAAGCCATAATTGAAATTTGTTCATTCATGTAAATTCCACCCGTTTGAAAAATTTCATCTACAAAATATTTTAAAAGGACGAAAAAACCGAATCCTGCTGTAAGAACAAGTAAAAAAACAAATAAAAAATAACGAAAAAAAGTTTTGGATATTAACTTTGGATGCATTCCTAAACGCAAGAGCGTTCGCACTTCATATTTATTGTGACTCAGAACTAATTGCATATATTGAATCAACACAAGTCCAGAGGCGATGACCGCAACAATTGAAATTACCAAAATAACTGCAAACAAAGTCCCAACAATACTTTTAAGTCGACTAACAACAACCTGCGAATTCTTCGATTCCAGCCCGTGGACATTCATATAGGTTTCCAATTTACCAAATTCACCTTCTTTACCCGCAACCATTATTTGTGTAATTTTTCCCGGGTCACCTTGCGCAAATTTCTTCGTGGCGTATTCCATGAAATTTTCAGGAACTAATATCGATGCGATTTCATTTGTAAAACCAATAATTTTTGTGTCGACCCACTCTTCTTTTTGACCATCAGAAATGCGTAAACGAAATTTTAATTTCATTGCTAGGTCATCAGAAACCTGAGGAATTCCACTCGCATTCATAAATGTGTTCAACATGACTAAAAAATCTCTAGGCATAATCATAGGCACAAACCTCTCACCTTCCTTCCAATGCCATTTTTCTGATTTCACATCCAAGAACTCTTTGCTAACTGCTTGAATGAACACATCAGATTTAAATGTTGGGACATACGGATCATTTGTTTCAAACCAAACCCGGAAATTATTACTGATAACTGGTTTTACGTCCTCCACAAACGGCTCCAATTTCATTTTTGAAATTTCTTTCTCTGAGAAATCAGTTTTGGTCAATCCCATTGTACTCGCACTGGTTACTTTTTTTTGAAGGATTAATGTGTTTTTACCTAAAATCTCACTATCCTCACCATATTCATTGATCTTATGAAGGTAGTGAACAGAGGAAATCAAAAAGGTAATTCCCAAAAGAGCTCCTATCAGCGCGATTACCAATTGTCGTTTTTCTTGATATTTAAAAAGAAGGTTCTTGATCATGGCTACAATTTTACTTCGTAATCAAATGTCAAATTATCCTTGGCATCCAATGTTGTAAGAATAAATCCCGCTTTCAACTCATCACAGCGATTTTGAATCAGTTGCATACACAATTCGGCATTATTGTTATCCAAATGTGAAAATGGCTCATCCATTACAAGCAACTGAAAAGGCTGAATTAAAGCCCTTATGATTGCCACGCGTTGCTGTTGTCCCATTGAAAGAAAACCACATTTTTGATTCCATTTATCCCTCAAACCTAAAAATGCTAATTTATCAATTGCATCATTTGAATTAAACGGTGCTGTTAGTTCTGCTTTTAATTTCAAATTCTCTTCAACCGTTAATTGGGGAAACAATTGTAAATCCTGATAAACAACAGCGATTTTACTTCTTCTCATTTCAACCCATTCATCTGTGTTAAGGGATTTCGTGTTCTTCGTATCGACCAAAATATCTCCCGTAAAATCAGCTCTCAATCCCATCAAGGTATGTACAAATGTTGTTTTTCCTTTGCCACTGGATGCGTTAAGTAAAATTCGTTTTCCAGATTCAAATATGACCTTGGAATTCCACAAACTTTCTGCAGAATGTTCTATTTCTGAAAGTGGTTTTGGAAGAACCTTATTGAATTCGATTTGCATGATTAGAATGGTTTTGACTCTAGCACAATTTCAATTATCGTTCCAAAAATCAATACTTTTTAATTGTTTGAATTGCTTGATCGAAAATCGGTTGGTCTGAGATAGGATTTAAATAATTCAAATCCGAATACCTACGAAGCCAAGTCAGCTGTCGTTTAGCATAATTTCGTGTATGTTGTTTTATTAATTCAATTGCCTGATTTTGATTTATTTCACCATCCAAAAATTGAAATATTTCTTTGTATCCAACCGTATTTAATGCGTTCAATTGTCGGAATTCATAAAGTCCCTTGACCTCATTTATTAAACCTTGAGAAATCATGTTATCTACTCTCTGATTGATTCGATTGTATAAAACATCTCGTGGCCAATCAATTGAAAAGCGAATAACCTCAAAATCTCTTTTTCGTTCCTTGTTCAATAGAAAATCAGACATTTTTTGACCTGAGGCTCGAATTGCTTCAAGAGCCCTAATGATTCGCATGGGGTTTTTTTGATCAACGCCTTCAAAAAAAGTAGGATCTAATTTAGCGAGTTCATCACGTAAAGGTTGTAAGCCAAACTCATTAAAAGTGGCAGTTAATTCCTCCCGAATAGTTGATTTACAGGAATATAATCTAGTCCATCTGTAATAGCATCTACAAACATTCCCGAACCACCAACTAAGACAACATAGTTATTTTTGTCAAGAAGTTTGTTTAATATTAACTCAGCTCTTTTTGCGAATTCAGCAGCCGAAATTTCTTCTTGAATTGAAAAGGAATCAATAAAATGATGTTTGACTTTTGCTAACTCCTGTTCGTTTGGTTTCGCTGTGCCAATTGAAAGTTCATTATAAAATTGACGTGAATCAGCTGAAATGATTTCAGTATTATAATTCAATGCTAATTCAATTGCTAAATCAGTTTTTCCTGATGCGGTAGGACCTTGAACGACAATTAATTTCCTCATTCGATGAATTAATTACCGCTCCATTGCTTGTATTTATCAAAAACTGATTTGGCGTATGACGTCGCGTGCCCTCTGTAAGCTCCACATTTGACAAGGGGCGAGCGATAAAATTCAGGTTGAGCCAATTTTTGAACCATTACAGCCACATTTTCATCCCACATCTTTGGATTTAGCCCATATTCTGATGCTAATCTTTGAGCATCATCAATATGTCCTTTCCCTGCATTGTAGGAGGCTAAAGTAAATTTCATACGTTGTTCTTTATCAGGGATACTTGACCAAGAATTGAACATATTGTTAATCAATTTCATACCAGCCGCTATTTGAATTTCTGGAGATGAACCTGGCCCTACACCATATTTTGAACCTGTATTTGGCATAAATTGCATTAAACCAAATGCACCACCAAATCCCCTTGCATTGGGATTAAATCTTGATTCCTTAAATGCTACTGCCGCTATAAATCGCCAATCCCATCCATACTTAGCGGCTTCTTTCTTAAAAATGGCATCATAAGGTGAAATTTGTCCTCGTTTGATTAAAATTAAATCATTAGGAATTTCCTTCAGGTAATCAAAATAACGTTTTTTCAAATCAACAAAGTGACTTGAGGAACTGTATTTGGTTATGAATTCATCCAACTTTTTCTTTAATTGCGGACTAGAATGCCTCAATCCAAAGGCGATTTTTTGCTTAAATGATAAAGATGTTTTGATATTCAAATTATCATGAAGTTCCTTACTTATACGAGCTAAATTTTCGTGCGATACTGTATAATCGATCTGGTTATTAGCTACCATTTCAATAAGATCTTCAGTAATCGGATCATTTTTTTTAGACTTTACTCGGATGTGCTCTCC
This sequence comes from Bacteroidota bacterium, assembly GCA_016866415.1. Classification (GTDB taxonomy): domain Bacteria; phylum Bacteroidota; class Bacteroidia; order Flavobacteriales_D; family Crocinitomicaceae; genus UBA952. The sequence goes on from VGML01000042.1 coordinate 12,323, forward strand.
AATTTCTTCTTGCAAACAATGCAATCTCCTTGAAAAAGCTGAATTTTGGCGAACATAAACCGTTTTATTACTTAAATCTAATGGATCTCTAACCGGTTCTTCAGATTCCCGCTGAATTAATACTTGATGTGTAAAGTAGTAAGGAACTGAAAAATTAAAACTCTCTTTTTGACTCAAGGAAACGGCTAAATTTGCTGCAATAATATCTCCTTCTCCGTTATTCAAATAAGAGTCAAATTCTTTAGAGTCAGAAACTACTTTAATTTCTAAAGGCAATCCTATGAATCTCGAAAAACTATCTAAAATTTCATATTCAAAACCCATTTTTTTTCCCCGATACTCAAAATAGGATAGTGAACTATTTTCGAAAAGTACTGTTAGTTTTCCTTTTTTTCTGATTTCATTCAAGTCGGAATAAAATTTATTCTTGGATTTCATTGATTTACAGGAAGCCAATACAAAAAGTAAAAATGAAACAATAAAAAGTCTATTTAACATACTTTATTTTAATCTTTTACCTTACGATTATAACTAATTTTGGTTGCATTTTTATTTTATTTGTTTTATTCAATAATTTACTGCATATTTGAAATCAAATCAATTGGTTATGGGTAACGAGCAAAACGATATTTATTCCAAAGCTGTCCGAGCTGGAAAAAGAACCTACTTTTTCGATATTAAGTCGACAAAAGGAAATGACCTTTACATAACGTTGACCGAAAGTAAAAAAACGTTTGGTGAAGAAGGTGAAGAAAATTATCAAAAACACAAGATTTTCCTTTACAAGGAAGACTTCGAAAAGTTCAGAGAAGGACTAGATGATGTGTTAAAGAAAATTGAAGAATTGAAATCGAATTGATTTTTTTCTTTTTTTGATTTAAAAATAAAAAGAAGTTTTATATTTGCATTCTCAAAATCCCAAAGGGAGTTTAGCTCAGCTGGTTTAGAGCATCTGCCTTACAAGCAGAGGGTCGGGGGTTCGAATCCCTCAACTCCCACAAGAAAAGCCTCACAGAAATGTGGGGCATTTTTGTTTTAAAACGCT
>VGML01000043.1 GCA_016866415.1 Bacteroidota bacterium
CCCTAAAACACCGAGACCATATATAGAGCTTCGCGTGAAATTAATGGAGGATGCCTCTTTAAAATATTTTGTTGGACAAGAAACCTCTCCGATTTCATAGTCCAAATAACAAATTTGAGCCAACATTTGATTATCAAAAATAAAGTCATCCGAATTTCTTTCCAAGTCAATTTTTTCGAGAACCTCTCTTGTAAATGCGCGATATCCAGTATGATACTCTGATAATTTTTGGTTCATTAATATGTTTTGCGTAAATGTTAAAAATCGATTCGCAATGTATTTGTAAACAGGCATTCCACCGCGTAAAGCACCTTTTCCAAGAATCCGAGACCCAATTGCAACGTGATAAACTTCATTTGCCAAAAGGTAACATAGTGAGCATAATAGTTTTGGTGTGTACTGATAGTCAGGGTGTAACATGACAACAATATCTGCATTGAGCTCTATAGCTTTCGAATAACAAGACTTTTGATTTCCACCGTAACCTCGGTTTTTTTTATGTTCTATAATGTGTTTAATTCCCAATTTTGCTGCTACTTCAACCGTATTATCTCTGCTTCTGTCATCGACTAAAATTACTTCATCAACAATATCGAAAGGTATTTCATTGTAGGTGGCTTCGAGCGTGTTTTCAGCATTATATGCTGGTAGAACAACGGCTATTTTTTTATTTCCAATCATATTTAGTATTCATTGAATTTTTCGAATTTCGTTCATAAAACACAAAACCATTTGAAGATTTCAATTTTCTAAAATTTGTGTAATTCGTTTCAAACTCGAAGGTATGTTGAACTTTGCAAACAACATAAACTTTTTTATCCACATTTCCCCTCAAAAGCCACTCATTGTCAAAATGATTCAAGTTTTTCGGTGTTTTTTTTTGTTTGTAAAATAAATGCGCGTAACTTTTGAAATTAAAAGTTGTTACATAGCAATCCTCCTCTTGTTTCGAGATGTAAAAGTCAATAGCTGCTCTTTGTGAGTAACCTTCAATCTTTGGAACAATTACAAAGCTCAGAATGGTGGTAAATAATGTGAATCCAGCAAATAAAACTGTTGATTTAACAGATAGTTTTTTTTTATATTTTGAACGAATGAGAAGAAAGATTATAAACGGAATAAGCCCAATTAAAAATTCTAATCCTGTCCAGTGAACATGAGCCTGCAAATTGCCTTTTGCAAATTCATCTTTAATAAATTCTGCTTTTGACAAAGCTTTTGCATTCGTTACAACGTATGCCATCGCAATAAAAAGGATCATAAATAAAATTCCAACAAATAAAAACACCCAATCGAACCATTTTCTCCAATATTCCAATTCACTTTTCATTTGAGAAATAAACAATGCTGCAAAAAAAGTTATTGGAAAATAGGCAAGTGACGAATAATGAATGATTTTCGTTTTGACAAGTGAGAATAAAATTAGTACAACCCAAAATAAGACGAGCATCATTAATCTAAATTGATTTGTTTGAGCGTTTTCTTCTTTATTACTTTTCAGATTTTGAATCGCGAAAATTGAAGCAGGGAGAACGCCAAAAAATAGAACAACAAAGTGATAACCTAAAAATCCACCATGACCTGCGTCTTCAGTTTGAAATAAACGAATTTGGTAAATGATAAAATCATATACAACTGCAGAATTTCCATTCATCAGTTGAAGTAGAAACCAAAATCCTCCAAAAAAGGACATTGCCAAAAGAAAAATAAATGCACCAACTATTAATTTTTTACTTGTTACAATTTCTAGTTTCTCTTTATTAATCGTTAACGATCGATTTGGAATTTGAACATTGATGATTTGAAATAAACAAAATAAGAAAATGGTAATTCCAACTAGTATGAATGCTACAGGTCCTTTGGTTAAAATGGCAAGTCCGATAAACATTCCAGATAAGAAGTTTGCCCAAAAATTTTCAAATTTCCTGTAATACGACTTGAAGAAAAAATAAAGACTGCAAAATATAAATAGATTGAACCATGGGTCAATGATACCTGATCTAAAATAAAAACTTGGTAAAATACTTCCAACGTAAGTAAGAATCCAAATTAACCCGAAGTTTGAGTTTTTAATTTGTTTTCCTATTCGATAGATTACCAATAAAGAAACAATGCCACAAATCGCATTTGGAAAACGAGCTGCAAATTCATTGATACCAAATAATTTCATGCTAAGAACTTGCATCCAAATAAAGAGTGGAGGTTTTTCCCAAAATGGCTGGAAGTTAATTTGAACGTTCAAATAGTCCTTCGAAACAATCATTTCTCGTGCACATTCAGCGAAGTTGATTTCATCCCAATCGAATAAGTGGACTTGTCCCAAAAATGGGATAAATATCAAACCTGAAAATAGAATGATTAAAAGTTCAATTCGATATCTGAATAGAGGTGATAGCACTTTTGAAATTCAAACTAATTTTTGAAATAAATCATGGTTTTCTTTTCTGTAAGACAAACATTTTAGGTGATTCTTTTTCTAACGAAAAGATAAAAATACACGATGAATATTAGTCCGAGTATAAATGGAACCAATGCTAAATGAACCCATTTTATCCAGCTGAAGATAATTAGTTCCTCAAATCCGAAAAACTCAGAAATCATCCAATAACTATTTGCTACAATCCAGCATATTACAGCAAGATTATGATACCATTCGGAGGGATTACCCTTGAATTTTTTTGTCATGTATATGGAAATTAAAAGCGTGGGAATAATCATACTTACTCCCATAAAACGCCATCCCATGCTCCATGCCATATCTTTTAACAACCAAAAGATAATATGTAGATTCTCATATCTCCTTAGTTTAAGAGGTAATTCAAATTGTGCTTTTGTTTGACTCATTTTAATAAAAAAAGCGACTCAAGGTCGCTTTCAAGATATTAGTTTTTTTTATGCCATAACTCCTAATACGGAAGCCATTTTTGCTCCAATTTGTGCTGGAGAATCAACTACATGAATTCCGCAATCGCGCATGATGCGTTTTTTTGCTTCGGCTGTATCGTCAGCGCCACCAACAATTGCTCCTGCGTGCCCCATGGTTCTTCCCTTCGGTGCAGTTTCACCAGCGATGAATCCAACTACTGGTTTTGTTCCATGTTCTTTAATCCAACGAGCGGCAATCGCTTCTAGGTTTCCACCGATTTCTCCAATCATAACGATTCCTTCGGTTTCAGGGTCATTCATTAATAATTCAACTGCTTCGCGTGTGGTTGTTCCAATAATTGGATCTCCACCAATTCCAATTGCAGTCGTGATTCCCATACCTGCCTTCGCAACTTGGTCCGCAGCTTCGTAGGTAAGCGTTCCTGATTTTGAAACGATTCCAACTTTTCCTTGTTTGAAAACAAATCCTGGCATGATACCTACTTTTGCTTCTCCTGCCGTAATTACACCAGGACAATTTGGACCTATTAATCTGCAGTTAAATCCTTTGATGTATTCTTTTGCTTTAACCATGTCATTTACTGGAATACCTTCCGTAATACAAACGATTACTTTGATTCCGCCTTCAGCAGCTTCCATTATGGCGTCAGCGGCAAATGCTGGCGGAACGAAAATGATAGAAACATCCGCTCCTGTTTTTTGTACAGCATCTGAAACAGTATTAAATACAGGTCGATCAAGGTGAGATGAACCTCCTTTACCAGGAGTAACCCCTCCAACTATATTTGTACCGTATTCAATCATTTGTCCGGCATGGAATGTTCCTTCGCTTCCAGTGAAACCTTGAACGATGACTTTCGAATTTTTATTTACTAAAACGCTCATAATGTCTGTATATAATTTTGTAGCCCAAAAATAAGAAATGAACTTTGATTGACATCAATTTCTTTCATTATTTTACATCCTCAATTTTCATTTTGAAGACTAAAATTGAATTTTCTGGAATATCATCTAATTTATTTTGCCCATAACCCAATTGAGGGGGAATTATCATCATCCATTCATCACCTTTTCGTGCACCAATCAGCACCTCTTTCCATCCTGCGATAAGGTCACGAACTGCCATTGTTTTCGGTTTCGTTTGATAATCAAATTGTTTTCCATTTAATAATTTTCCTTGATAGGTTATGGAAACACTATCCGTGTAATGAATAATCTGACCATCACCATTTGAAACTCTCTTTTTGTAAAGCCCGGATGAGGTTTTAACCAACGACAAATCGTTTTTTTTAATAAAGTTTTTTATCGTTTTATCGAAGTTGATTTTATCATCCTCTGAATAAGTTTTACACGCACTGAAAACGAATAAAATAAGTAAAAAATAAAGTGAGTTTCTCATATTTTAATTGGTAAAACTTGAAATCCATTTTTTATCAAAAGCTCTATAATTCCTTCTGGACCAGCTAAATGTGCAGCTCCTACAGCGATAAAAACAAGTTTATTTTTGGTCATCTCTTCAATTTTTGGAATCCAATCACTATTTCGGTCTTCTAAAAAGCTTCGATTTAATGTCGTTGACTCATCCTTTGTCATTTTATACAAACGATCTAAATCTTGTTCAAGATAAACGCGCTGCATTTCTTCAAATTTATTTTTGGCAGTTTTTTCATCTCGTATACCTTCCATAACCATTTTTACTTGTTCGTCTAGAGTCATTTTATCGAAAAGACCTAGTTGAAAATCAACGGTTTCAAAACCCAAGAGCTCTTGCTTATTTTTCACAGCAGTTTCTTCGAAGACTTGTTCATATGACTTGATGCTTTCTGGAAGTGATGACTTTAAAATAAATTGAAGTAAAAGGAAAGGTTTTGCCTGTCCAAAATTCTCGTCGAACTGTTTTGGTTTCATGAATAAGTAACGCTCAGACCACATATGAATGGAATCCATTTGTGACTTTGAAAATAAATCCTGTAACGATTTATCGGACATCATCAACTTTTCAATAGATGGTGCATTTGATGAGATACCCGCAATTTCAAGACAAATAGCATCACATTTGGATGCAATTTTTTCAAGTTTTTTTGGAAAGTAGAATTTCGTTTCGTCAATGGCGTGAATTGTTCCGAAGAGATAGGAACATGTTTTCCCTTCCTTTGTTTTTACTTCCCAAAGCAACGATTTTTTTTCAGTTTGACTGAAAAGTCTTGCATTTAAGAATAAAATCGAAAATAAAAGAATTAAAAATCTCATTTACAACAAAGTGAATTGAGCCAAGTAATGGTTATCTTGTTCCATGACTTTGACGGATTTAAAACCTACTTGCGTTGCTATTTTATGGAGATTGTCGTAATCCACATAAAGCCAATCGAACCATGGACCTGAAATTTGTTTATAGTGCATTTGAAATTTAAAATTACCGTAATATTCAGCATTTAAATCCATCCATAAACTTCCGTCCTCATCTTCATAGAGGTATCGAATATCAGAAGAATCACAAATCAATTGCCCACCTTTAGTTAAAAGTGATTTTGCCTTTACTAATGTTTTTTCCAAATTCGACAGGGTTCCTGCAATTCCAATTCCATTCATCAACATTAGAATAGTGTCAAATTTAGTTTGATAATTGAATAACTCAAACGAACTTAATGTTGATGAAATTCCTGATTTTTTCAAATAATCAATTGCTCCCGGGGAATTATCAATTGCATGAACGGATAAGCCATTTTTTATTAGCTCCTGGCAATGAATTCCAGCTCCTGCACCCACATCTAATACGTTTCCCCTGCATAATCTGAGACCTTTCTTTTCGATATCCGGCATATCTTTAAAGCTTCTGAAAAGAACTTCAATGGGTATGATGTCGTCTTCACAAATATCCGAACTCACAACTATGTCGAATGGTTTTTTATTTTTAGAGTAATCCAAAATGGCTTGACCAATAGGATCGTTTGCGTTCTTATTCATCAAATTAGTAATCGTATTCGTTGTAGTCGTTCAAGTCATCGTCTGAATAATCATCGTCAAAGTCGTCGAAACCTAGTTCGTCTTCATCTGCATCAACTTCATCACCATGAAAGAGATCTTCATCAATCTCCTCTCGAGATTCTTCAATAGGCGGATTGCCAACAGAAAGTAATAATTCTGGAGTAATTGGGTCATTGCGATCAAAGCCGATTAACTCAATAAGAAAAATCCACATGCGCATGAAATCGTAAACCAAGATAAATTTCTGATCAGGTTCTTCTAGAAAATCTTTAATAATCGCACTTTTCATAACCGCTGCTGGTGAATCAATTGAGTCGTCATCATAAGACATGTCCATCAAGCTGATTTCATGACCTTTATCCCAATGATCATTTGAAACGTAAAAACTGGCCATTTGATCTCCTTTGAATTTAAAGGCTTTTATGATGGCTTGGTAAAGTGATTCAAAATTATCCGAGTCGGCAATTAGAATATCTCGGAATATTTCTTCGTTTTTATCTGAATCTAATAAAACTCTAAATTTTAAACCAGGCATAAACTCAGTTTTTAGGTGCAATTATAAAATTAATCAATTCTTTAATTCGGGAGTTATTTTTATTTCTAATCCTAGGTTTTTACCGATGCGCAACATTTCATTAACAGCTTCGAAGTAATTATTGGAAATTATGCCTTCCAAAATGGCTTCTTTTATCTGACTTTTAATGATTCCAATTTCTGCTTGAGGGCCAATTCCAAAAGTTTTCATTATCAAATTTCCAGAAATAGGAGGTTGAAAGTTTCGAATACGATCTTTCTCTTCAACTAATCGAAGTTTTGTAGAAACTAATTCAAAGTTCTCTTTGTATTTTTTGACCTTAAATTCATTTTTAGATGTAATGTCAGCATTGCAAAGTAACATCAAGTCTTCAATGTCATCTCCAGCCTCACTTAGTAATCTTCGAATTGCCGAATCTGTAACTGAACCTTTGACCAAGGCAATAGGGCGGAGGTGAAGACGAACTAACTTCTGAACATACTTCATTTTCTGATCTAACGGAAGTTTTAACCGCTGAAATATTTTTGGAACCATTCTGGCTCCAATTTCCTCGTGTCCGTGAAAAGTCCACCCCACAATATCATCAAATCGTTTAGTTGGTGGTTTGGCAATGTCATGTAAAATCGCAGCCCATCGCAACCATAGATTTTCTGAGTGTTCTGCAAGGTTATCTAATACTTCAAGCGTATGTAAAAAATTATCCTTATGACTTTTTCCATTGATGGTTTCAATTCCTTGAAGAGCTATCATTTCTGGAAAAAATTGATGTAATAAGCGCGTTGTATTTAATAATTTAAAACCACGAGATGGTGACTCGGTTAGTATTATTTTATTAAGCTCATCTGAAATCCGCTCTTTTGAAATTATTTCTAATCGATGAGATTGATTTTTTAGAGCCTCCAAACATTTTGATTCAATTTTAAAATTTAAACGAGTCGCAAAACGAATGGCTCTCAGCATCCTAAGGGGGTCATCACTAAATGTTACCTCAGGCTCAAGGGGAGTTCTAATTATTCCGTTAAGCAAATCCTCTATACCATTAAATGGATCAACTAAATTCCCAAAGCTTTCTTCACGTAAATCAAGAGCCAAAGCATTAATTGTAAAGTCTCTTCGGAATTGGTCATCTCTTAAAGTTCCAATCTCTGTTGTGGGTTTTCTTGAGTTGAACTCGTAGGATTCTTTTCTTGCCCCCACAAATTCCACATCCAAATCCTTGTATCGAAAGTGCGCCGTCCCATAATTTTTGAAAATACTGACGTTTTTGACTTTCAGTATTTGAGCGACTTCTTGAGCCAACAAAGTTCCATCTCCAACAACAACGATATCAATATCTTTTGAGGTTTTTTCAAGTATAAGATCTCTTACAAATCCTCCAACGACGTATGCCTCGAGATTGTTTTCTTTAATGAAACTAGAAACAACTTTAAATACAGGATGCTTGAGATGAATGGCGTAATTTGAAGACATTGCTACAAAGGTAAGATTTCGCAGCTAAATTGAATTATTTTTAGAATTCTTAATCCTCTTCTTCATCATCGAAAAAATCCTCATCTTCATCCTTTTTCTTGTAAGAAAATAGGTCGTCATCGAATTCATCGTCATCATCAAAGAATTTATTGTTTTTACCACTCTTTCTATGAGCGTCCATTTTTGGTTTTTTTGAACGATTGTCACTATCCGAATCGCTCGATTTTTTGTCTTTGGTTAGTTTCTTTCTCGGCTCCGTTTTAAGTGGCAAATCCAATGGAGGAGGAACGAAAGTGTTATTTGATTTATTTTCAAATCCCGGTTTATCTATTTTAGGAGGTCCCGGACTAGTCTCTGTTGGACGAGGAGGTCTATTTTCCCTCGCTTCAGCTTCTTTAACAGTTATTGGGCGACCATTAACTACAAAATTATCTAGCGATTTTATAGCGTTCACGGCTTCCTCGCGATTCGGCATTTCAACAAATCCAAATCCTCTTGATTTACCCGTTTCTCTGTCGGTGGCAACGCTCGCTTTTAAAACTCTACCATGCTGTTCAAACAATTTCCTTAATTGTTCACTCGTTACTCCAAAGTCTAGTTTGGCAACAAAAATACTGGTCATAAAAAATTAAAACAACAATTTAAATGGTTGAAAATAAATTCTATCCCCGAAATTATGATAAAATTTTCGATTCCAACATATTGAGCTTAAAAAATCATTAATAATTTTTGTTTTTACGACATTTGAAATCAATTCATGCGTTTTATTTTTTCGATTTATCTGCAATAATTCTAGAAATATTTGTAATTTTCACTCTCTTTATATTAAAATGAAGGATTTAAATCTTCCACAAACTGATTCAACACCTCTTGTTTTATTTCAAGAAAATGGAAATCTTGAGATTTCCGGAAAAGTAATACCAGATTCAGAACTTGATTTTTGGACTCCAGTTAGCAGTTGGTTCAATGAATATTTACAAAGCCCAGCGACAAATACAATTTTTCGTTTAAGATTAGTTTATTTAAACACCTCTTCATCCAAAGAGATTTTACATATGCTTTATCGGTTAAACGAATTAAAGGAACGAGGATTTTCAGCTTCTGTTCAATGGGAGTATAATGAAGGTGATGTCGATATGTTGGAAGTTGGTCGTGATTATGAACATATGGTTAAAGTTCCTTTTGATTTTTTAGTTCTTTCTGAAAATCCTTGTGTTTAAGTTTTAGAGCAAATTTTTATTATGCGATTGGTAAAGCAAATTCCGCACGAACGTTATCTGATTCAACTGCATCAATACAATGGCAAGTTCATTTTGAAAATTGAACTTAGTGGTTTTGAACAGGTTTTTAAAGTATCTGAGTTGGATGTAGATATCGAAAAGTTAGAAAAAAAGCTTTCTGAAGAATTTTTAAAAAATTGTTTTGACCGATTTTTATCCATGCGATCGGATTGGGAAAATTTGACTTCAACTCTTTAAAATGAAAAATTATGAATATTAAAGACATTCTTTGGGTTCCATTATTTTCAATTCTCTTGGTAACATCTTGTTCACAGGAATCTAAAAAAGCAAAAAAAGACACAAAACCGAAAGTTGAGGCTCGTGATACCAAGGGTTTAACGATTGCATTTTACAGCAATGATAGCATCAAAGAAAAATTTGAATATTATAAAAGAGAGGATGCAGCTGTTACAAAAAAACAAAAAGCTTTTCAAGCTGAGTTAGAAAAAAGATCGAAAGAATATGACAATTTTGTTCAACGTAAAGATCAAGAAGCGCGAAACGGATTACTATCTGAAAACGAAATTATGCTAGCTCAGCAAAAAGCTCAACAATTGCAAGCATCAATTATGCAATATCAGCAAACTCAAGGAGCTAAAATTGAAGAGGAAACGGTTAAGAAATTAGAAGCAATCAATAAAAAAATTGAAGCACTAGGTAAAAAATATTGTGAATTACATGGGATTGATATTTTGCTTATGCACGGACAAGGTGGACAATTAAATTATATAAGTCCTTCAATGGATGTTACTACCGAATTCATCAATTTTTTGAATGAAAATCAAGACCAAATTGAAAAAGAATTGAAATAAAATGCTCGTTTCTCAACAAAAAAGACAGGAAAATATAGCCGAGTATTTGATCTACATGTATCAAATTGAGGATATCATTCGTGCGTTTCAATTCAATGTTGACAACATAATTGATGTTTTTGTTAAACCAAGCTTGCCAGATGCTTCCTTTTTAAATCAATATCGTTCATGGTATGAGGAATTAGTGAAACAAATGAAAATGCAGAAATGTGAGAAAGAAGGACACATCGATGCATTACGAGAAATTGTTTTGGAATTGATTTATTTGCACAATACGCTGATAACCATCTCGAATGATGATAAATACAAGGGACTGGTTGACCAAGCAAAATCGTTCTTAGATGAATTTAAGCAAAAGTCAAACATGACGAAGCATCATGACATTGAAGTATTATTGCATGCGATGTACATGAAGCTTCAATTGAAAGTGCGCAAACAAGAAATTAGTCCAGAAACTGAAGAGGCAATGGATAAAATGAGAATTCAGTTGGCTTATCTTTCGCGAGAATACAATCGAATGAAGTCTGGAACCTGGAATTTCAATCCAAATTAACCTAGTTTTGAAATTTTGGGAATTCATTTATGGATTGAATCTTTATATTTTCCTTATCAATATACCAAAAAGCGTGATTAATTCCGTTTGTGAGTCCAATGAATTTACAACTTAGTTTATTCTGATAATTCAGCGCTTGTAATAATACATTTTCATTCAAAGGAATATGCGGAGCCTTGCATTCAATTAAAACTTCAGGAATAAAATCTTGATTATAAACAACAATATCCCATCTTTTTTTTAAACCAAAATAGTCAAGGCTTTTTTCAACTGAAATGCGTTCAATTGCATAACCCAAATTATTTGAAAGAAAAGCGATGAAATGCTGACGAACCCATTCTTCCGGAGTTAAGTTTATTTGCTTTTTACGAATCAGGCAATGGACAAATATCTCGTTAGCTTTACGAACTAATTTCAATTCCGTTTTGGGTAAGTTCAAAGGTTGAATGGCGTTCATTACATGCCTGGTAAAATGAGATTGATGTCTTTGTATTTTAGGTCAAAAACTTTTCCAAGAACTTCGTTTGTTAAAATTCCTCTATAGATATAAACACCGTTTCTAAATCCTCTATGATCTCGGATAAGTTCAACAACACCGCCTTTGTCTCCCATTTCAAGAATTAGTGGTGAAAGTATATTTGACAATGCAAAGGATGCTGTTCTTGAAACACGTGATGAAATGTTAGGTACGCAATAATGAACAACTCCATGCTTAACAAAAGTTGGGTCGCTGTGATTCGTAACCCTTGAAGTTTCAAAGCATCCGCCTTGATCAATACTAACATCAACGACGACAGAACCTTGTTTCATGCTTTCAATCATTTCTTCATTGACAACGCATGGTGTTCTGCCTATTGGAGATCTAAGTGCACCTATGACTACATCAGATCTTCTTATCGCCTTAGCCAATACTTTCGGTTGAATTATCGAGGTGAATATACGTGAACCAATATCGTTTTGAAGACGTCGCAAACGAGATAATGAATTATCGAAAACTTTTACGGAAGCTCCAAGACCCAAAGCAGCTCGAGTTGCATATTCTCCGACAGTTCCGGCGCCGATAATCACAACCTCGGTTGGTTGAACACCAGCAACGCCCCCAAGCATCATTCCTTTTCCCGAAGAAAAAGAAGATAGAAGTTCACCTGCTACCAAAATACTTGTTGTTCCAGCAATTTCACCTAAAGTCCGAACAATTGAAAATACACCTTCTTCGTCACGCACATAATCCCAGGCGATTGCAGTAATTTTTTTCGAAATTAGTTTCTGAAGAATTTCTTTCGGTTGTGTTGCAATTTGAAGTGCTGAAATGAACGTTTGACCGCCTATCATCAAATCAACTTCCTCTTCTGATGGTGGCGCAACTTTTAGAATGATATCACACGAATATATTTCTTTTCGATCGTAGCAAATTTCTGCTCCTGCTTCGCTAAAGTCGTTATCATAAAAATTAGAACCTTCACCAGCTTTAGTTTCAATTTTAACTCGATGTCCATTTGCAACGAGCAGCGAAACTGCTTCAGGAACTAATGCGACTCGACGTTCTTGAAAGGAGGTCTCTTTTGGAATTCCAATAAAAAGATTTCCCTTTTTTCGCCTAACTTCCAACATTTCCTCTTTTGGCATCAAACTGCCTTGAGCAATCAACGATTTTAATAGTTCAGGATCCGTAATCATAATTCAAAGCTTATTTGTCTTGTCAAATCATCATTATTACGAATATACACCCAAATTATGTCATTTGGAAGTAAAGCCTCAATTTTTTCTGCCCATTCAATAAATATGTAACTTTTCTCATCAAGAATTTCTTCCAATCCGATATTAATAGCCTCTGCGATCGATTTGATCCGATAACAATCCATGTGATAAATTTTCCCTTTCGCAGAAACAGGATATTCCTGAATGATAGCAAAAGTTGGTGAGCCTTCAAATTCTTGGACACCCAATGCTTCTATGAGAGCGCGTGTGAATGTCGTTTTTCCTGCACCCATTTCACCTCTAAATGCGATGCATTTCGGATAATTCACAAATTTTAGGAATTCATTTGCAAAAGCGGGTAATTCATCAATGGAATTTACCTTCCAATCAATTTTCATGGTTTATTCAGAAATAGATTTAAATGGAATTATTTGATTTTCTTTCCATTGCAATAATTCAAATTGTTCTCCATTGAATCGACCAAAAGTGTAAAAGTTTAACCATTCGCCAAGATTAAAATAAGTTGTATTTTCCAATTCAAATTTCAAGGGTAAATGTCTGTGTCCAAAAATATAATAGTCCCTATGTCTTTCTTTTTGTGCTGATTTAGTAAACTGATAAAGCCATTCTTTATTTAAGGAATTTAAATGAGCATCATCATCACCTGTGTTATTTCGACTCGTTTTTGAAAAATATTTCGCTAAAGGAATTCCGAAGTTTGGATGGAGTCGCGCAAATGCCCATTGACAAAAGCGATTTCGAAAAATCTTTTTAATGAGTTTATAACCTTTATCTCCAGGACCTAAACCATCTCCATGAGCAATATAGAAGGATTTTTGATTTATTACCAATTCTAGCTCATTGGGGTGAATTTCAACGCCTAATTCTGTTTTAAAGTAATCAAACATCCACATATCGTGATTACCAAGAAAGAAATGAACTGGAATTCCTTTTTCAGTTAATTCAATTATTTTTCCTTGCAAACGAACAAATCCTTTAGGAATTGCATGTTTGTATTCGAACCAAAAATCGAAAATATCACCAACCAGATAAATCGCTTTTGCATCTTTTTCTATTTCTGAAAGCCAAGCGACAATTTTCTTTTCTCGTTCTAAACTAGCGTCATTAGTTG
>VGML01000044.1 GCA_016866415.1 Bacteroidota bacterium
TCTTTCGAGGTAAACTTGACCAATTAATTTATACATTAATGGATGGTTACAAACATAATTTGAAATTCGAAAGACATCGTCCAATTTTTTAATACTTTTCAAGGAATCATTGTTAATAAAATCGATGAACGAACCTTTCAAAAATCGATCATTTAGATGTCCTGAAAATACGATTACTCGTGCTGTATGATTTACCGATCTATGCATTAAAAAACCATCTTCATCCATATAGAAAGATTGGTTACTTGTGTTAAAAATGCGTGCAATTGGTTTTCTTAAGACTACTCGAATATTCCAGTTTTTCCCAATTTCTCTGAAAACATCGACCTCTTTCACTTCCTCCATTGAGGCAATTTTTCGCTCTATTTTTCGAATGTCTAATTGTTCGTTTTTTTGATTCGGAGTAAGTAATCCAACATTTTTTAATCGAACCGTAAGTTCCTCCTCCGTTAAAAATGTTTCTCCTTCTACATGAATTGAAATAGCAGGAGACTTAATTAATTTTTTGTTCTCTTCCTTATTTGCAAATACCAGGACAGTAATTGTTCCGCCCAAGATTAAAATCCAAAAAACTAGTTTAAGCCATTTCTTAATCATCGAGATTCGAGTTTAATATTTCAGTTAATGGATTCACAATTCGATCAATATCACCAGCGCCAATGGTTAAAACGATTCCTTGTTTATACTTGGAGAAATGTTGAAGAACTTCCGAAGGTGATTTCAACCATTTTTTATCACATTTGATTTTCTGAAGAAGCCAATCACTTGTAATTCCATGAATTGGCTCCTCTCTTGCGGGATAAATTGGCATTAAAATAAGTTCATCCAAACGTGATAGTTCCTTGGCAAAACCATCTGCAAAATCGCGTGTTCGAGTGAACAAATGAGGTTGGAAAATCCCAGTTATCTTCTTATTTGGATAGAACATTTGAATGGAATCTATTAGAACCTTGATTTCCTCGGGATGATGTGCATAATCGTCGATGTAAACCATTTTTTCTGTTCGAACACAAAACTCAAATCTTCGTTTCACTCCTGCAAATGACTCAATTCCTTTCCGGATGGTTTGCTCAACCATTCCCATTTCGTTCAATAAAGCAATGCAAGCGAGTGCATTTTCAGCATTGTGAATTCCGGGAATTCCAAATTTAACGCGTGGCCAAAATCCATTTCTCAGTCGAACATCTCCGAAAAGATATCCGTCTGACCATGATAAATTTTGAAGTGAATAATTAGCAGTAGGTGAATTTAAAGAATAGGTATAACTTTTCGAAAGAGAGTTCAGATTTAATCCTTCTTTTTGAATCAAATATCCTTGCATTTCAGTTTTCATGGCATATTGCCGAAAGCCTTCTTTGAATTGGTCTTCATTCCCATAAATATCTAAATGATCGGGATCAACGGCTGTTACAATACTCGCATAAGGTGAGAGATGCAAAAACGATCGATCAAATTCGTCCGCTTCAATAACAGTATACTCGCTCGTTTCCGAAAGAACTAAATTGGAATTGAAATTGGTTGCGATTCCTCCTAAAAACGCATTACACTTCCAAGAAGACTGATTTAAAATATGGGCCAGAATGGAACTTGTTGTAGTTTTACCATGTGTTCCAGCAACGCAAAGCCCTTTAGATTGACGGGTAAGTAATCCTAAAACTTCGGATCTTTTTAAAATCTTGAAATTATTTTGAATGAAATAGTTATATTCTTTATGCGTTTTTGGAATTGCAGGCGTGTAAATCACCAACGTTTTTTCCTTGATTTTGAAGTCCTTCGGAATTTCATCACCTAAATCTTCAAAATGGATTTCACAACCTTCTTCAATAAGTTTTTCGGTTAATGAACTCGGTGTTTTGTCATAACCCCCCACTTTTACTCCATGGTAATGGAAATATCTAGCAAGTGCAGACATTCCAATCCCACCGATTCCGATGAAATAGACATGCTTGTATTGTTCCGAAATACTCGTTTTACTCATTTAATATTTTTTCACACATGTCTACGATTTCAGCAACTGCATTTGGTTTCTCTAATTTTTTAATGGCTTTAGAAAGTTGTTGACATCGGTCATTGTCTTTTATTAATTTCAATGCTTCTTCAACCAAATCATCTCGAGCATCCGTATCGCGAACGAGTAATGCGGCATTTTTCTCCACGAGTGCCATGGCGTTTTTAGTTTGATGATCTTCCGAAACATTCGGTGACGGAACCAAAATAACCGGTTTCCCTACAATGCTCAGTTCAGAAACAGAAATTGCCCCCGCTCTTGATATGATTACATCAGCTGCTCCATAGGCACAATCCATTCGTGAAATGAACTGGTGCAAATGAATGTTCGTTTTGTCTTTTACGATTAATTCATCTTGCAAACGCTCGAAGTAATTTTTCCCGCATTGCCATAAAACTTGAACTCCTTCCGCATTAAATTCTTCAACTCCGTGCAACATTGAACGATTTAAGGTTTTTGCTCCAAGACTTCCACCGATTACCAATACAGTGGGTAAATCAGGATTCAAATTAAAAACTTTTTGTGCTTCTTGTCGTTCGCAATTTGATGCACCAGTTAACTCTTTACGAACAGGATTTCCAGTTAAAACAACTCGTGTTTTTGGAAAATATTTTTCCATTCCTTCGTAAGCCGTGCAAATACATTCTGTTTTCTTTGCTAACATACGATTGGTCTTTCCTGGAAACGAATTTTGTTCTTGAATTACGGTTGGAATTCCAATGTATTGCGCCATTTTCAAAGTCGGACCGCTTGCATAACCTCCAACACCAATTACCAAATCAGGCTTAAATTTCTTGATAATTCTTCTCGCCTTCAATAAACTTTTTACAATCTTTATGGGTAATAAAAAATTGGAAAACGTGAACTTCCGTTGGAATCCAGCAATTTCAAGACCTTCAATTTTATAACCTGCTTGTGGCACTTTCTCCATTTCCATTTTTCCTTTTGCCCCAACAAATAGCACTTTAGCCAACGGATTCCTTTTTTTAATTTCATCGGCAATCGCAATAGCTGGGAAAATGTGTCCTCCCGTTCCTCCGCCGGAAATAATTACGCGTTCAATAATCATGTTCTAATTTTTAATTCGCAAAAGCATTTTGTTCTTGTTTCGATTGTTTTTGTAGTTGGTAGGAGAAAGATTGAATGACGCCAATGGAAACGCAAGCCATGATTAAGGCTGAACCTCCCATTGCCATAAAAGGCATATTTTGCCCGGTTACCGGGAAAATTCCTGTGCAAACGAGCATGTTAATACTTGCTTGAGTTAATAGATGAATTCCGATTCCCATACAAACATAGGATTGGAATAAATCGTCAGTTTTTAAAGCAATTTTTATAATTCGTAAGAGTAAAATGAGATACGATAAGACGAGAAATAGCGCCGAAATCGATCCAAATTCTTCCACAAAACTAGAGTAGTAAAAATCGGCATAAGCCTCAGGAGTGTAACTTTTTAATTTACCATCACCCACACCAAGTCCGAAAAAAGAACCGATGTGAATGGCCAATTTAGCATTGTTCACTTGTGCGTTTTCGACATTGGAGATATCATCTTCCATTCGGTTATCAATTCGATTGACCCAGGTTTCATAGCGAGGCAACAAATTCAATTGTGGAATTGCTAAGTGAATACCGATGGTTAAGGCGATTAATCCAACTCCACCCGCCGCCATGATTGATAGTTTTGTAAACGGCACTTTTCCGATGAATAACATTGCCATGGAAAGCATAAAAAGCATGGCAGAAGTTGAAAAGTTATCTTTTAAAATCAATCCACAGATTACCACAACAGGAATAATAAGCGGAATAATCCCCTCTTTCCAATTATTTAGTTTTTCTTTTTTTCGAACCAATAGTTTTGATAAATAAATAATTAAAGCGAGTTTCGCAAAGTCGGAAGATTGAAACGTCAATTGCACAAAAGGTATTCGAATCCAACGACCGGCACCATTTACTTTGGCACCAAAAAACATTGTAAACAATAAAAGACCAATGGCTAGGTAGTAGCTAAACTTTGCCAACTGAGAAATGTATTTGGAGTCCAATCGGTGAATGACAAACATGGCAGCGAAACCAATGATGACATAGACCAAGTGCTTTGATAAATATTGAAAAGGCGAACCACCTTCGATTTTTACCAATATTGGAACAAAACTATAAACGGTTACCAATGAAAATGCCATCATCAAAATGGTGATAAGCCAAATTACGGAGTCGCCCTTGAGATATTTTAAGTAACTTCTCATTTTAGTTGAACCAATGCAAGGTATTCTTTGAATAAATTGAAATAGTATTCGGAATCTGTGTCGGTTGATGTGAACATCAGAATTCCTGGTTTGAAAGCAGACTCAGTCATTGATTTCAATATAACATTGAGTTCCTCTCCATCTGCATAGACAAGTTTCGTTCGAACCCTTGAATCCAAAACATTATTTTCACTCAATACCAAGTTGATTTCTGTTTTGTTTCCTATCCACAGAACTTCAAATGGAAAAGAATTGAGTGTGGAATTGAGCACTTCGAAGTTAGGATAAATCCAACTAAAAACATCCAT
This sequence comes from Bacteroidota bacterium, assembly GCA_016866415.1. GTDB lineage: Bacteria > Bacteroidota > Bacteroidia > Flavobacteriales_D > Crocinitomicaceae > UBA952. The sequence goes on from VGML01000044.1 coordinate 4,563, forward strand.
TCCCACTAATTTCCCATGGGATTGAAGGGATGTTTCATTCAATTTTAACAAGCCACTTTTTCGGGCTGCGACTAATTGAGATTCGATCTTATTTAATTCTTGTTCACTCATAGTGATTGATTTATAACATGCGAACTGCTTGCTTGAATTGGTTTCCACGATCTTCGTAGTTTTCGAATAAGTCGAAACTAGCACAAGCTGGAGAAAGCAAAACGGTTTCGTCTTTGGCAGCCAAACGATAGCCATAAGCAACAGCTTCAACAGCTGATTTCACTTCAACGATGGTTTCGACAACTCCCGAGAATGCTTCAATGATTTTATGATTATCCACGCCAAGGCAAATTATAGCCTTCACCCTGTTTTTAACCAAATCCATCAACTCGCTGTAGTCATTTCCTTTATCAACTCCACCAACAATCCAAACTGTTGATTTTTCCATGCTTTCCAAAGCGAACCAAGTTGAATTGATATTGGTGGCTTTAGAATCGTTGATAAACTCGATTCCGTTTACCTTCGCAACGAATTCCAATCGGTGCTCAACGTTTACGAAATCTTCCAAACTTTCTCGCACGATATCCTTGCGGATTTCAACAATTCGAGCAGCGATTCCAGCCGCAAGTGAGTTTTGGGTATTGTGCTTACCCTTCAGAGCTAATTCATGAATTGACATAGTTAATTGATCTTTTATGTTTATTGTTAATTGTTTCTCAGTTGCATAACCCCCCACTTCAATTTTTTCCTTTAATGAAAAAGGAGCCAAATTCATAGTTAGTTTTCGGGACTTTACACCCGTTTGAATAATTGGGTCATCGTAATTATAAATGAACCAGTCTTCGTGTGTTTGATTATTTAGAATGCGGAATTTTGAGTCCACATATTTTTGCATTTGGTATTCGTAGCGATCGAGATGATCTGGAGTTATATTGGTCAATATTCCGATATCAGCTTTGAAGTCAAACATGTCATCGAGTTGAAAAGAACTCAATTCTATTACATACCAATCATGGTCTCCTTCGGCTACTTGCTTGGCAAAACTGTAACCTACATTTCCAGCTAATCCCACATCCCAACCTGCTTTTTTCAAAATGTGATTGGTTAGCATCGTTGTGGTTGTTTTTCCATTGCTTCCTGTGATGCAAATTTTCTTTCCTCTCGAATAATAACCTGCGAATTCGATTTCAGAAATGATTTTTACTTCTCGATTTTTTAATCCGACGATTAATGGAACATTATTAGGAATACCAGGTGATTTAATGATGAGGTCAGCTTTGAAAATTCGATCTTCATTATGCGCTCCTTCTTCCCATTCAATTTGCTCATCGATTAGCGTTTGTTTGAATTCCTCTTTGATTTGACCTTTATCAGATACAAATACTGTCCACCCTTTCAATTTGGCTAAAATTGCAGCTCCGACTCCGCTTTCTCCGGCGCCCAAAATCACGATATGTTTTCCTGTTCCGTTCAATTTATCTCAATTTCAGCGTTACAATCGTTACAACAGCTAATAGAATCCCCACAATCCAAAAGCGAGAAACGATCTTTGCTTCGTGAATTCCTTTTTTCTGATAGTGATGATGTAGCGGTGCCATGAGGAAAATCCGCCTCCCTTCTCCGAAACGTTTTTTGGTAAGTTTGAAATAACCTACTTGTAACATCACCGATAAATTTTCAATCAAGAAAATACCACATAGAACAGGAATCAATAATTCCTTTCGAATGGAAATGGCAAATACAGCTATGATTCCACCAAGTGCTAGACTTCCTGTGTCGCCCATGAATACTTGAGCAGGGAAGGAGTTATACCAAAGGAACCCAATACAAGCACCCACAAACGCACTGATGAAAATCACAAGCTCTTCGGCGTGTGGAATATACATGACGTTCAAGTAATCTGCGAATTTGGCGTGTGAGCTAACATAAGCTAAAATTGCCAGCGCAATTCCAATGATTGCTGAAGATCCTGTAGCTAATCCATCCAAGCCATCGGTCATGTTTGCTCCATTTGAAACGGCAATTACAATGAAAATTACAATGGGAATAAACAATAACCAACCGTAGGATTTTTGCCAATCACCTATTAGCCAGTTGTAATTGAATTCATTGCCTTTGATAAATGGAATCGTGGTGGTCATATCATCCGTTTTGATCCATTTAAAATTTTCACCGTCGTCTTGGATGTGATGTTGTGAAACGAATTCCTCATCCGCTTGAAGTTTGTAATCAGCGGGAACGCGCTTGTGAACTACCACATTTTCAGAGAAATAAAGAATACATCCTACAATTACTCCAACTCCAATTTGACCGATGATTTTAAATTTTCCCTTTAGACCTTCTTTATTTTTTCTGAATACTTTGATGTAGTCATCCAAAAAACCTATCATTCCGAGCCAAACTGTAGAAATGAGCATCGTTATGACGTATACATTGTGAACCTTTGCAAAAAGTAAAGTTGGGATCAGAATTGAGCTCAGAATGATGATTCCTCCCATTGTTGGCGTTCCTGACTTTTGAATTTGTCCATCGAGACCTAAATCACGAACCGTTTCGCCAATTTGCTGCTTTTTTAAGGCTCCAATGATTTTCTTTCCGAAGAAGATTGAAACAATGAGCGAAGTAATCAAAGCCATCGCGGCGCGGAAAGAAATGTAGTCGAATAATCCCGCTCCAGGGAAATTCAATTTATCCAAATAATCAAATAAGTAATAAAGCATTATTTCTTCAGTTGGTTAAATAATTCGTTCGTTATTTTCAAATCATCAAAATCGTGGCGAACACCCATAATTTCTTGATATTTCTCATGTCCTTTTCCAGCTATCAAAATGATATCGCCAGCATTTGCTAATGAAATCGCTGTTTTAATTCCTTGTTTTCGATCTTGAATGGTGAGTGACTTTAATTGTTGATTTTCATCGAGTCCAGCCTCCATTTCTTCTAAAATCATCACTGGGTTTTCAGTTCTTGGATTATCGGAAGTTAGAATCACTTTGTCGCTCATTTCAGCTGCAATCGAAGCCATTTTTGGTCGCTTGGTTTTGTCGCGATCTCCACCACATCCCACAACTGTAATGATTTGCACTGATCCTTTGCGTATTCCGCGAATCGTTTTCAAAACATTTTCGAGTGCGTCTGGCGTATGAGCATAATCGACAATTGCCGTGATTCCGTTATCACTTCTTAGGTATTGAAATCTACCTTCAACTGATTCCAAGTTGCTTATTACGCGTAAAACTTCCAATTCTTCGATTCCCAAAAGCGACGCTACACCAAAAACAGCTAGTAAATTGTAAGCATTAAAGTCTCCAACCAAACGTGAATAGACTTCCGTGTTATTGATTGTCATAACCAAACCAGAAAGCGCATTCTCGATTACTTTTCCTTTGAAATCAGCAGGAGTTTTGAGAGCAAACGATTGTTTTTTTGCGTTTGTGTTTTGCAGCATCACCATTCCATTTTTGTCATCAGCGTTTGTCAGTGCGAATGAATCTTTGCTTAACCCATCGAAAAAGGCTTTTTTCACCCGGATGTATTCTGCGAACGTATTGTGGTAATCCAAATGGTCGTGCGTGATGTTGGTGAAAACGGCGATTTTATAAACCAATCCGGCAATTCGAAGTTGGTGAACGGCATGCGAGCTTACTTCCATAAAACAGTATTCACAGCCTGCGTTTACCATTTTATCCAATAGTTTATTTAATTCAACAGGATTAGGAGTGGTGTGAGTCGAGGGAATTATCTCGTTTCCAATTTTATTGACTACCGTTGAAATTAATCCTGCTTTGTAGTCCAAATTCATGAATAGGTTGAAAAGTAAAGTTGTTGTGGTTGTTTTACCGTTCGTTCCTGTTATTCCAATCAATTTTAATTTCTTTGATGGATTTTCATAATAATTGCAAGCCATTAAACCTAAGGCTTCGGAAGTATTTGGAACTAGAATAATTGTGGTATCTTCTGGTAATTCAACTTTCTCTTGAACCACAAAAATTCGACAACCTTGATTGTAAGCTTGTTGAACGTATTGATGGCCATTATTCGTAAATCCAACAATTGCAAAAAATACAGAATCACCAACTGCTTTTCTTGAATCGAAAACCAATTCATTAGCGCTTTGGTCCAAATTCCCTTTTACAAGTTTGAAGTCGATGTTTTCCAAAAGTGAATTCAACTGCCTCATCTCAATTCAATTTTTATCAATTGACCTTTTGTAATATCCGTTCCTGCCAAAATAGATTGCGAAACAACACGTCCGTATCCTTTCATCTTTACAATCAATCCTCGACTTTCGAGCAGATAAATGGCGTCCTTAGCCGTCATTCCATTCACATTCGGAACCTTGTCTTTCGGAATTTCTTTTCTATTCAAATGCACTGAACCTTTTAGTGTATCTGTTGAAAGCCATTCACCCTCATAATTCAATTGATAGCGAATTTTCAACGACTTTAAAACCGAAGTGATATCTCGTTTATTTCCTGTTTTTACAAGTGGAATCTGATTTGATTTCAGTTTTTTCTCATTGACGGCATCGTGGTATTTCAAAGTGGAGGCATATACTTTATTGGCAATTGCAGCAAAAACAGTCCCTGACACAGCCGCACCATAGTAGGCAACTTTCGGTTTGGAAATCACAACAATACACGAATATATTGGGTCGTCTGCGGGAAAGTAACCTACAAATGAAGCTTGGTATTCACTTAATTTTTCCTCGGAAGAATAACCTCCTTGGCTCACCAATTTTGCAGTTCCTGTTTTGCCAGCGATTTTAAATTCAATACTTTCCAAATCCGCACCTGTTCCATCAGTCATGACACCTTTTAAGCATTCTTTAAGCGCATCTAAAGTTGGTTGAGAACAGATTTTCTCATTCAATACATATGGTTCAAATTTTTTGATTGTTTGTCCCGAACGTCTAATTTCCTCAACGAACTGTGGTCGAAGAAATTTGCCATTGTTTGCTACTGCGTTATAAAATGCCAATGTTTGCAAAGGCGTTTGTTGAATTTCATAGCCGATCGCCATCATCGGAACGGTAAGAGCCCACCAACCCTTGTCTCCAGGTTGCAAATAATGTGGATTTGGCTCACCACTCAAATCGATTCCAAGCGGATCGAGTAAACCAAATTGTCTTAATCTCGCTAAAAATTGTTCTGGATCTTTTCGATAAGCATTATAGATGATTTTTGCAATTACGTTCGAGGATTTTTCAAAGGAATGTTTGATTGTTATTCGTCCATAGCCCATTCCGTGATTTGAATCTGTAAATGTTTTCCCAGGGAATACATAGGATCCAAAAGCATCCACTTTATCCATGATATTGATTCTACTATCTTCCAAAGCAGCCATTAAAGAAGCTAATTTGAAAGTTGATCCAGGAACCTCGCTTGTTCCAATCGCGTGATTAAATCCTTCGATGAAATTTCCATCAGCTGCACGGTCAAGGTTTGCCATAGCACGAACAAATCCAGTTTTAACGTCCATTACAATCACACAGCCATGTTCAGCTTTCATGTCACGCAATTGCTTTTCAAGTTCCGAATGTGCAAACTCTTGAATTTCTTTATCTAGAGAAGAAATCACGTCGGCACCCTCAATGGCTTCTTTGGTAATTTGTCCCGTTTTCTTCCAACCAGTAGAAATTTTATGCTCAATTTCTTTTCCTTCCTCTCCTTTCAAATAATTAATGAATGCACCTTCGATTCCAACCTTGAGTTCTTTACCTCCATCGTTTTTATAATAACCCAACGTTCTTCTCAGTAAACTACCATTTGGGAATTGACGTTTGATGGTTTCGTCAGAATCGATAATCCCACCTTTCATTCTTCCTTCTCTGAAAATAGGAAGTTGACGAAGCAATTTACGCTCATCATTGGTCACATTTTTCTGAATTAATAAGTAGCGAGAGCCATTTTCACGGGCTGAACGTATGGCATTTTCGTATTCATGAGCTGTTTTTTTTGGATACAATCGACTCAATCCTTGTGCTAGTTCAGAAACCTCAGCATCAAATAATTTTTGATCGACAACAGTCGGATCCATGTGAACGTCGTAATAAGTTACTGAAGTTACTAGTGGGGTTAGGTTGTGGTCTAAAATGTCCCCCATTCTTGGAATTCGACTAACCGTTCGAACTGGCAACGTTTCATCACCCGAAGCAAAAATGTACTTTCTTCCCTCAAATTGAAGTGAAATCGTTTTGTATAAAACGACAAGCATAATGAGAACGAATCCGAAATAAATCAGATATGCTCTGTAGTACAAGAAATTCTTACTGTCCTTACTCATTCACTTTCTTTTTAACACGGATAACTTTTGTGGCGTTCTGTGTTTCCTTCAATTCTCGCTTTTCTAGTTTTTCAACTAATTTGTATCGACGCGTAACAGTCTCTAATTTTGCTTTTGATTCAATGTATTCTGCAGCATTTTGATCCACTTCTTGCTGAGTCGCATTGATGTCGTCTGAAAGTTGTTTTCCGTAATAGCCTTTCCCAACAACCAATAAAAGAAGGAAAATGATGAAGAAAATGAAGTTGAGGTTATTCAAAACGAATTCACGTGTTAGGAAATCACCATTCAATATTTGGGTAAACGCATTTGTTTTTGTGGCACGAGCATCTTTTTTCGACTCCTTTTTAGAATCAACTTTCGACTCTTTTGTAGCCGACTTTTCCTCTTCTGAATATGCTATGTAATCGTTATCCGACATTCCTCTCTGCTATTCTTAATTTTGCACTTCTTGCTCGTGTGTTCCGTTGAATTTCTTCTTCGCTTGGAACAATTGGATGTCTTACCACTTCATTCAATGGTTTTAAGACATTCCCAAAAAAATCCTTTTGAATTTCGCCTTCGAAAGAACCCCGCTTCATATAATTTTTTACTAATCGATCTTCCAACGAATGATAAGAAATCACAACTAAACGTCCTTTCGGCGCTAGCATTTCTGTTGCTTGTTCGAGTAAACTTTTTAGAACTTCCAGTTCTTGATTTACTTCAATTCGAATGGATTGAAAAACCTGAGCGTAAAATTTATGATCTTTAAACTTGGGAGCGAAACGACTTAAAATTGACATCAACTCTGAAGTGGTTTCAATTGGTTTTTCGACACGCTTTAATACAATTTCTTGCGCCAAAAGACGAGCGTTTGACAACTCGCCATAATTTCTGAAAATTGAAGTTAGGGCTGCTTCATCGTATGTGTTAACCACTTTGTAAGCCGACAATTCAGCATTTTGATTCATGCGCATGTCTAAGGCTGCATTTTCACGAATGGTAAATCCACGTTCCGCTTCATCGAATTGATGAGAAGAAACACCTAAGTCGGCAAGCAAACCATCAATTTGTTTGATATTCAATAAACGCAAGTGATTTTTTAAAAATGAGAAATTCGTAGGAACGAAATGAAAATTCGGAGCTTCCCAAGCATTTTGCCTAGCGTCAGGATCTTGATCAAAAACGATAAGTTTTCCATGTTCGTTTAAACGACTGAAAATCTCACGAGCATGGCCCCCTCCGCCAAAGGTAACATCTACATATGTGCCTGCAGGATTAATCTGCAACGCATCAATGCATTCATTAAATAGAACCGGTATGTGGTAAGCTATATTATTCTCCATTATCCAAATCACCCATTACTTCATCCGCTAAATCAGCGAAATTCGCCATGTTGCCTTCAATCATGTTGAAGTATTTGGATTTGTCCCAGATTTCGATGCGATCATTGTAAGCGATGAGCATAACCTCACTCACTAATCCTACTCGCTCCATATGAGCGGTGGGAATTAAGATACGACCCGCATTATCCAATGCTACTTGTTTCGCTCCTTGATGGAACAAACGGTAGAACATTCGATTATTAGGTTTAAATAAGTTCATTTTGGAAAGCTTAGTGCTGATTCGTTCCCAATCTGGAAGCGGATAAAGCGTTAAGCAATCTTCAAATCCTTTATTCAACATGAAATCGCGTTGAGACGACGCAGGGAGTTGCTTCCGTAAACCGGAAGGAAATAAAAACCGACCTTTCTCGTCCAGTTTTACTTCAAATTCTCCTACTAATCCTGCCATAGCGATAATAATGGGTAAAATTAATGGATTTTTTACCACTTTTTACCACGTAATTTTGAATTGTTGATAACTTCTAACGATTTAACAAATAAAATGTTACTATTTAAACAAGAAATAATTCAAAAATATCAATAAAATAAGCTGATTAATCAAAAGTGGTAGATTGTGGGATAAATTTTTAACAAGTCATAAATTGAGACTTTTTAATTTAGGTTCATGCTTAAATAAATTTTTCTTTATTTTGTCTTCTAAATAAGTGAAGATGAGATCACTATTTCTTTTAACTGCACTGTTTTTCTGTTCTGGTTTAATCGCTCAAAAAGGCGATTCGACCAAATTCAAGTTTCGTAATTTTGAACTTAGTTTTGGGCAATCATTACTTTTTATATCGAACTCAAAACAAACGAATATCATCAATAATGAGGCGATTGTAATTCCCACAAGTGCGATATTATTTTCTGCTGAATTTCGACCAGATAAACTCATACGAATTCCTGTATTTTTAAATATCGCGACCGAATCAAAGCAATTTTTGGTCAACGGACAGTTAGTAAATGAAAAAGCATCTCCCACCTTAGGTATAGGTTCAATGTTTAAGGCATTTCAA
>VGML01000045.1 GCA_016866415.1 Bacteroidota bacterium
TGATTGTATGATCATGCAACCCTCATTCACGAATGTATTGTCTGACCATTTTTCACTATACCCCGTTCTTGTTTCACCGTTCTATTGGATTTTTGGATCTTGGACCATGCTGATTTTTCAAATTGCAGCTATTTTATTTGGTGGTTTGGGAATTTACAAATACGTGAGCAGGTTAACAAATAACGAGAACCTATCACGAATCGCACTTATTCATTTTTTTACAATTTGGGGTATTTATTCGGCGTTGAGTTTTGATTACCACGACAATGTTGTGGCAACGATGTTTGTTCCTTGGTTTTTATATTACTTCGACCAAGAAAAATGGAAACAGAGCATCTTGTTTTTTGTATTGATTTTAATAGCCAAGGAGAATATGGCGTTGTGGGCTGTTTTCATCGGATTTGGTTTAGTTTGGAAATACGCATTTCAAAAAAACAGAAAAATTGCGTTAGTAAGTCTTGGATTTGCATTTTTTGCCCTATTCTATTTTGTTTTAATCATTAAAGTGGTCATTCCTGCGCTTGCAACTCCGGGAAGGGATTATTTGCACAATTCATTCAATGCGCTGGGATCTAATTTTGGTGAGGTGATATTCAATATCATCAAGCACCCGTTGAAAGCATTGGAATTGCTTTTTGTTAATCATTCAGGTGATCCTGCTTACGATTGGATCAAAACAGAAACCTATATAGCGATTCTACTTGCCGGGGGGTTGGCGTTATTTCTAGCTCCAGAATATTTAATTATGCTGATTCCAATCATTGCTCAAAAAGTCTTCAATGACATTCCGATGCGGTGGGGAATTAGCGTTCATTATTCGATTGAATTTGCGCCCATTTTAGTCATTGCGTTTTATACTGTTTTGGGGAAAATCAAGAAATGGCAACTACCAATTGCATATTTGGGAATGGGAATTACGTTGATTTCCAACATCAGTTTTTTGGATCATCGGACCTCGGAATATTATAACCGAGAAAATAGCCAATTTTACAAGAAATCGCATTGGTGTCGGGACTTTAATGTTGGTGAGGCGCACCGCATATTGTCTAAAATACCTAAAAACGCAAAAGTTAGCGCTCAATCTCCGCTTTGTCCACATTTGGCCTTTCGAGATTATATTTACCACTACCCTTTTATTGGTGACGCTAATTACATTGCTTTGATTCCAGCTGAGATTAATAAGTATCCGTTAACAGACGAAACATACCAAAAGGCAATCGATGACTTTTTAGCAAGTGGTGAATGGATAATCGCTCATAAAAATGAAGCTCTTTTGATTTTGAAAAAAAGCAACTAAAAGAAGCTATTTCAAAAATTCAATTTTTACGTTTTTCAGTTGAATGAACGTTTTGGATGTGTTCCAAACATAGAGAATTACCCCATCATTCTTTTTCAAATCCGACAAGTTTCTCATAAATAAAAGGTGATTAAATTCATCTTTCACTGCCATTTGCCGTTCGAATTTCATGGCTTCCCATTTCACGGATACTCCATCTCTTATAACTTCATAAACGAGCAAAGTTGGTTGAATAGAATCCATCTTACAGTCGGCTTGAAAACGGAGTGCTGCAGGACTTTTAAGCTCATTAAAATTCCATTTTCCAAGATTAATATACTGGTCTTTGTTCGTGATTTTGATTGTTTTCGTTATGCCGAAACGTTTACAAATTGGTCTTTCTTTCCAGTCAGTTAGGAGTTGTTGTTTTGTGTTTAATGAATTGAGATTTCCGTTGTAAGTCGTTATTGTCCAGTAAGCTATAAATACAATTGGAAGGATGAAAATCAACGTATATATCCGCTTTGATTTCTGTTCATTACTAAAATTTAAATAAATAAGATAAACCAGTAACAACCAAAAAATCAATTGCGAAATGAAGTAAAGAATCACAATGCTATTCTTTTCAAATTTGAATTCAATTGAATGTACCCCTGCAGGTAAAATGACTGCCTGATAATTCTTGTTTACTCGAAAAATATCAACTTTTTTCCCATTAATAAGTGCATTCCATTCGGGTTGAAACGACTGCTGTAAAACAAGTAATTGCTCATTCCTTGTGCGCGTTTTTATTCTAATCTCATTTGGAGAAAAAGCCGCTATTTTGAGTTGATCTTTGGAATGGGAATTCAGTTTTATTTTCTTCAGCTTGTTGAATTCAGCGGATTCAGCGAAAACGCAAGTTTTGTCATCTTTAAGAGCTTTTTCAAAGGAAGTAAATGGTAGTACTTGACCACTAAAATAAACTAGCGGTTGACGTAAAACCCAGCTTTTTAAGTTGGCATTTTTATCATCTAAATAACTGAAATTATTCATTTCAAACGAGGAAAAAGCATTGAATGAAATTTCCTTTTGAAAAATGGATGTGTTTCGCCAAAAAGGAGAAATGAATGCATGCTGTTCGTCGTTATATCCAATCGGTGTCAAGTGAGGTATGGGAAAACCTTTTGGTGTCAAGTCTATACTTTTCTGTAAATAAGCAGGTTTGTAATTTCTGTCGACATACGTCTCAGATTGATTCCATTGAGAGGCTAGAAATAACTCGAAAAAAAGTAGGCAAGAAACCCAAAGTTGCGTTCGCTTTATTTTTTTTGAAAAGAGAACGAATAATAACAGCGTTAATAAAAACAAGCAATTTAAAATCCATTGGAACGCCAATAACCTAGTAAACTCGAATTTCGACCATCCAGTCAAAAAATCGGTTGGATTTAACCAATCCCGAAAGAAATCGCTAAAATCAAAATTCCCCCATCTGAATGCTAAAAAGGTGAATATAGTTATTAGAGAAAGGAAAGGAAACCAAGCTTGCTTCCAAGTATATGATTCTTCTCTCCACTTTTTGAGACCTCCCGCAATAAAAACGACGATTCCTAAAATTAGAAAAACACGAACGTAAGGTGCCTGTAAAAATAAATTCATCATCGGAACGTACTCAAACATGATTTTACGAATCGGCAAATCCGAAAACGACATAGAACCTATGATCAATCCGAAAATCAACAAAATCCATTCAAAAACTGACCGTTTCGAATTCCATCCAAAAAAAGCAAAAAACAGACTACTTACACCAACAAAATGATTTAGCATTGATGAATCAATACTTCCGAAAAATTCATTCGTTTTGGCAACTGACAGCGGAGCGAAAAAACTGAGTAAACTTTTAAAACTTTGTCCATAAGAAGCGGCTTTTTCCCAAGTCACGCCATTTGATAACCGATCAACTTGTGGACTAACTTCAAGTATAGCTAACAGCATTGGGCTCAACATTACGAGTAAAACAAGACCTATTCCCGCATGCCAAAATAAAAATGAAAGTAGTTCCTTGCGAGCTTGTTTTGCGAAACGATAAACTTTAACAACAAAGAATATCAACAGTAGATAGAATAAACAAATACTCAAAGCTTGGTAACTGCCTGTGAGCATTAAAAACGTGGTTAAAATAAATACAATGGCGGTGCGCTGATTTCTTTCTTTAGTAAAAACTAAATAAGCCCAAATCACCCAGGGCAACCACGCTGAACCAACCAATAGAAAAAAATGTTGCCCGTGACCTACAAAATATCCGGAGCAAACATATACGAACGCACACATCGATGCAACCCAATTTGAATACTGAAAAAAACGAATCAGCCGAAAAACACCAAAGAATGCGACAACGAGGTAGGCAATCAATAAAAAGTGCATCCAATAAATCGAATATCCTCCCAGGGAACTAACTGCGAGAAGTTCGGGATAATAGGTCGGCGCCTGTAAATCGGCATAAAAGGAAACTCCAGTTTGAATGTACGGATTCCACAAAGGGAAATTTCCACTTAAAATTGACGAGGAAAAATGATATCGAAACGGAAAAACGACATCAAGTAAATCCCATTTCAATGCTGCCGTGCAAAATGCTATTTGCCAGTAGACAAAAACAATTAAGGGAATAAAAATCCAATGTTTATTTTTTGGTTTCAATTTAAGTAGGTCTTGAATTCCCATTTCGTTATACCTCAAAAGTACTCAAACTTATATAAAACTAATTAGTACGTAATTTTATCTTTAGATTTCTCAACTACATTTTAGGAGCGAATGCTGTTTTAAGTTTGAACAACAAATCTTACATTTGAACGTTTGAAAATAACTGAACGTTTAAAAAAATGAAGTTTATATTTTGTCTTGTTGCACTAATTTTGAATGCCATGGCTTTTTCCCAAATTGGAACAGGTGAATGGCGATTTCATTCGTCAACAAGCGAGGCAATTGATGTTGCTGCATCAGAAAAACAAGTATTTACGGCGTACAAAAATGGACTTTCGGTTTTAGAACTAGCTGATAAAAGTCATTCACTTTACAATGCCCTCAATCGATTATCAGACATCGAAATTACATGTCTTTATTTGGATGAAACGGATGATGCTTTGTATATCGGATACGCCAATGGAAATATTGATAAGTTAAAAAACGACATTGTATATAACATTCCTGCGTTAAAGTTGGCTCAGATTTCGAATTCTAAACGGATCAACCGATTCGAGAAAAACGGAAGCTTTATTTATGTGGCTTGTGATTTTGCTATTTTGAAATTAGATCCGATTAAAAATGAAATCAAGGACACTTATTACCCGACAAATTCGTTGGAGTCAATTTCGGACCTATGCTTTTTAAGTGACACTTTATTTGCTTTAACACCAACGAAACTGCTATACGGAAGCATTTCAAACCCTGCATTAGCTGATCAATCTCAATGGAGCGTTGACGCAAGGTTAAACTCATTATCAGCGGGAAGCTACAAGGATATTGAAATTTTTAATTCACAGCTTGTCGTTCTTCGAAAAATCGAAGGGCAAAATGCGGATACAGTTTACCGAATTTCATCATCGGGAAATCAAGTTGTTTCCAACTTTGCGTGGTCTGCTAAAATCAACTCTATTAAATCTTTGGACGACAACACGTTTGTGATAAACATCCAAGGTGGTTATGCGCTCTATGATTTAAATTTCATTCAAACAAGTCTATACGCGACTGGCACCTTCAATCAAGAATTCTTAGTTAGTAATTCATCCAAAAACAGCACTGGAATTTGGGTTGCAGACAAAAAGCTAGGTTTGGTTTGGTTTCCTAAACAGTACTTTTCGTTTGACCTCTTTCCAATTGAGGGAACCAAAAATACCTTTGTTTATTCGATTGATTCGCAAGAAGGAAAAACAGCGATTGCTTCCGGCTACCTAGATGGTAAATTTCCGGCATATTCCAAAAACGGGATTCATTTTTTTGAAAATGAAAAATGGTCATTTACAGACATTTATGCAGAGTCTTGTTGGCAAGGAAAAAATATTTGGGATATCTTGGATGTTTCCATTAATCCGAAGAACATTGATGAGTATGCGGTTTGTACACCTTCTGAAGTTCCAGTGACAATCTTTATGAATGGCGAAGGAAAGGTGTTTGCAGACACCAATTCAACCTTGCAAATTAGTGCATCAGGAAGCGGATCTTACTTAGTTTCAGATGTTTGTTACGATGATAAAGGAAATTTATGGTGTTTGAATGGTTATACGGATCGGCCCTTAAATGTGAAAACAAGCGATGGTCTTTGGTACAATTTTGACTTGGGAACAAACGCGAAAAATAAGTACACCAAAAAAATGATTGTTGATTTTGATGGAAACATCTGGTGCGCTACCGACAATGCAGGTTTGTTTGGTTACAATACAAATGCTACGATATCCAGCACGATTGATGACAAACGGGTTCAATTGAGATCCGGTGAAAATTATGGTAACTTACCATCAGACAACGTTACAGCCATTGCAGCTGATTTTGAGGGGGAAATTTGGATTGGAACGGATGCTGGTTTCGCTATTTTATATGGCGGGAGCTCTGCTTTTAATGCGAATGCGGGAGAATATGATGCACAACGTGTAAAGGTTCAATATGAAGGAAATGTTGAATACGTCTTGGGTTCCACACATATCACAGATATTGAAGTAGATGGCGGAAACCGCAAATGGATTGCTACAGCAAATGCCGGAATTCTCCTATTATCTGCTGATGGTTCCGAAATTATTGAGCAACATACGACACAGAACTCACCTCTAATTTCGGATATCGTTTACGATTTAAAACTCGATCAAACTTCAGGAGAATTGTTTATTGTGACAGACAAAGGATTGGTTTCTTACCGCACCGATGCGACGTACGAGGATCCAGATTATGCCAGCACGAAAGTATTTCCAAATCCTGTTAGACCTGGATATCTTGGACCTATCACCATTCAGGGAATCCGATACGATTCAGATGTGAAAGTTACCGATGTAGCAGGAAATCTGATTTACAAAACCACCTCAAATGGTGGAACAGCTACTTGGGATGGCAACACACTTGAAGGCAAACCAGCAGCGAGTGGAGTCTACTTTATCTGGACAGCTCAAAATGAAGCCAAAGGAAAGAAAGTCGGGAAGGTATTGGTTGTTCGCTAAAAATTGATCGTTTTTCATCTGACATCCTAGCAAACAATATGTGTTCGCGTATCGAAAAATTATCGGAATTCAATTTCAGCCTCCTAAACCTCAATTTTCGTAACTCTTCGATTAAAATACTTGCTTAATAGTTTAACTGAAATACGTGAAGGCGTGATATAAAACAACAGATTACGAAGGTAGATTGCTAATGGATTAGTCAATTGACCAATTTTACCCAAACGTAAACTCTCATGATTAATTTGTTTTGCTCTGTCAAAATGAAGCTCTTCATAGCGTTTATAGGCTTTGTCTGTGAGGCCGTATTTGTCAATGCATTTGGCTAATAAATAAGCACCTTCAATAGCCGTGCATCCTCCTTGACCAAGATTTGGCGTTGTTGGATGGGCAGCGTCACCGATCAATATTACATTATTTTTACTCCAGCCTTTTGTGGGAATTCTGTCTGATAAACTATTCTTTAGAATGACCTCTGTATCCTCGATTAATGATGGAATTGGATGATGCCAATCTCCAAAAAGTCTTTTTAATTTAATTTGTGTTCCTTCTGGCTCATCGTCTTGCATAAAATCCTCATTACACGTAGCCCACCAGCCATAGACCCCCTCTTTAATTGGCACAATTCCTACGCGTTGACCCTTTCCCATTGTCTCGCTTCCATGACCAATATCAAAATTCGTTTTTACAACACCTCTCCAAATATTGTATCCTCTAAAAATAGGCGACCCGTCGTTAATTACATATTTCCTAATTTCAGAATGTATTCCGTCCGCGCCGATAACGGCATCAAATAGTTCAGATTTACCATTTTCGAATATAAGTCTGAGCTTATTATCATTGGTTTCCTCGATTGATTTAACACCATGATTTTCATACATTTCAGCTTTTGTATGTTTTAATAACACCCCGTGAAGATCTGCTCTATGGATACAAATTACCGGATATTCACCCTTTGGTTCTGAATACCCTAGTGTTGTTCCGTTTGAAGTTTTAATTAAAATCTTCTTTAGTTCTCCTGCGGTTTTCAAAATATCTGAATACAAACCTAGTTCATCCATTACACAAAGTGCATTGGGAAACACGCTTATTGCCGCACCAACTTCACCAAATGAGTCCTTTTTTTCAAAGATATGACAATCATAGTGCTGTGATTTTAAGGATAGGGCAAATGTTAAACCTGCGATTCCACCACCAACTATTGCAATTTTTTGCTTTTCCATTAATTCAATTTTTTTGACAAATAGTATGCGTATAGGGGAACAAGAATTTCAATTACCGATACAATTGGCTGACTTGGGTCTTCAAATCCATAGGCAATGATGCCAACTACTCTAAAAATCCCTGCAGACAAAAACGCGAAGAAGAAACTCATTAACCCTAGGTAATAACGTTCTGGTTTTAGAGAAGCCCAAACAAAGAAAATCCCCAACCCTAATTCTAATCCTCCATAAAATGCCGTTATTTCAACGAGTGTATTCGGACTGTGGTGTTTAAAGCCAATCATTTCAGCTAATAGAAGAGGATTGTAAATAAAAGAAATGGCATAAACAAATAAGCCAATTCCTACAACTTTTAATAAAATACTAGGCGCTTTCATTTCTTTCAATTTAATTAAAATCGACTCTCAATTAATGATTTTTAAAAGATTATCAAAAGCAAAACTCGAAAAGTCAGATTTTTTCCACCTTCTTCTTTTTGTTTTCTAATCCTTTTTTACTTCAAGTACTTATCCAAAAACTGCTCTTGTTCCCACAATACATGTAAGATATTCTCCTTTGCTGCATATCCATGACTTTCTTTTGGGAGAATTACCATGCGTGCATTACCACCAAGGCCTTTTATTGCTTGGAAATAGCGTTCAGTTTGCAACGTGAAAGTACCCGGATTATTATCTGCCTCTCCGTGTATCAATAGAATCGGTTTATCCATCTTGTTGGCTGTAAAAAATGGTGACATATTCCCATAAATTTGTGCGACATCCCAAAAATTGCGTTGTTCTGATTGAAATCCAAAAGGAGTTAGGGTTCTGTTGTATGCTCCACTTCTTGCTATTCCACAGGCAAAGTCTTCCGAATGAGTCAATAAATTTGCAGTCATGAATGCACCGTACGAATGACCGCCTACAGCTACTTTTTTTCGATCGATATATCCAAGAGAATCTACTGCATCGATAGCCGCTCGTCCGTTTGCTACAAGCTGTTCAATAAAAGTGTTGTTTGGTTCTTCGTTTCCTTCTCCAATAATTGGAAAAGAAGCATCATCCAAAACCGCATAACCTTTTGTTACCCAATAGACAAAAGACCCGTAATTAGGAAAGGTAAATTCATTGGGATTTTGTTTATTCTGACCTGCACTATTTTTATCCTTAAATTCTTCTGGATAAGCCCAAATCAATAGTGGGACTTTCGGTTTCTTAGTTTTATCATATCCAACTGGTAAATAAAGAGTTCCAGAAAGTTCAACGCCATCATTTCGCTTGTATTTAATTACTTGTTTCTCCACCGTTTTAATTGACTCAAAGGGATTTTTCGAAAAAGTAAGTTGTGTTGTTTTGTTGTTTTTTATAGACAATAAATAATAATTGGGATAATCTGATTTGCTTTGTAATTGTACCAAGTATAATCCCTTTTTTTCATCAAAAACGTCAATTAAATCTATCTTTTTATCTGGGAAGTTGGCTGTGTAAATGCGTTTTGTTTTTAAAGTCGTCCAATCAAATTCATCAATAAAAGGAAATTGACCATCCTTTGTAAAGCCATCACCAAATAACGTGAGTTTGTTATTATTTACAGTCAATACATCGATGCCATATTTTCCTTTAATTTGCTGAAACGAGCCAGGATCTCCATACGCATCTTGGTAATTTCTATCGGAAATAATTTTAAATGAATTGTCTGATAAATTGAGTAAGTAGGTCTTTTCACTTCGTGTATCGTACCATGAATCTCTTACAATCATAAAGCTTTGATCTGAAAAGTACACATCACTGAAGCGCTGTTTTACTTTTAAAAGAGACTTTGGTTCATTTGTGAACGGAGCCTCCCAACTAAATAATTCGTCTCGAAGGTCCACTGACTTTGCAGGGTCTCCTCCGTCTAATGCTTCCACAAACATCAACGAGTTGGGCGCATCGCTTCTCCACATCATATTTCGTTTACCAGTTCTAACCGCAGCAAAACCTTTTGGCATAATTTCAACCAATGGCACGGCATTTACTTCTTTCACTAATTTGCCGGTTAAATCATATACTTTTTGAGACATTGGAAACCGAGAATAGGGAACAATGTAGGAAAAAGGCCTTTGTAAAGTTGTTGCCAAAACATACAATCCATCTGGAGAAAAGGATGTGCCGATGAAAAGGTCGGTCGGTAAAAAGCTGCTAACTTCTCCGTTAAGCTTAACGATCTTCAATTCGCAAGCAACTAGGATTTCAAAGTTCTTTTCATCACTTGGATTTTTTAACAAGTCTTGATACGTTCGATTTTGGGAAACCTTTCCTTCAGCAACAGAAACAGTTGGGCCTTTTGGAAGATCCTTTTTACTGTCAATCAACGGTGCGCGATTTAAAGGGACTGTTCTCACAAGTAAAGATTTTCCATCTTTAGCCCAGTTGTATGGCATCCCAGTGTTCGCATTTAGTTGAATACCTGAAAGTTGTTTCGCTTGTTTAGTAGCAACCTCAATTACCCACAAACTCAACCCTTGATCATCCATATTTACAAATGCAATAAATTCGTCAGTTGGCGACCAAGAAACATAGGTTATTTTGGGTTTTTTAGGTAGATTTTTAATCTGTTCAGGTTCAGCTTTTACATCCGATAGTGGTCTCAATTTTAAATTGGTCACATAGGATTGTGTGGAGGAAATGTTCAGGATCGGATTTACGCGCAATCCACCCAAACGAAGCTCCTCCTGATTTAAATCTTGAAGCGTTTTGTAAGTATCTCTATAGGAGAACAGTACCATTGTTTTTTTGCTATCCATAGATATGGATGGAGGCCTCTCATAGTCAGCTAATTGCAAAATAGGTGACGAAGGCTTCTGAAATAATAACTGCTCTTGCGCGCTAATTCGAAATGCAACTAGAATGGAAAAAAAGAAAATGAAACGCATAATTTTTATTTTTCTCAAAGATATATGAAAGAATCGTTCGTGTTGGGTTCTTAATATTTAGATTTATTAATGCAATTCAAGATGGATAAGAATATTCGCGAGCATTTGACATTAGTTTATCAATCAAGAATAAACCCTATCAAATAATGCTTGGTATTATTCTTTTCCCACTCGAAGAACTTATTTGGGTTAAACAGGAAAATGCCAAATTTCTTATCGATTGGGAGTTAAACAAAGAAATAGAGAGTAATAGAATAACTAAAAAATAAAAGGAATACAATCCCATCCAAACTTCTTTTGTAACCACCTTTATCTTTTTTTCTTATACCTTTGAATATGGCAAAGTATATTGTTGTTACTGGAGGAGCAGGTTACATAGGATCTCACACCGTTGTTTCATTGGTTGAAAATGGATACACCCCTGTTATTTTGGATGATTTTCGAAATGCCAACCGTGTGGTAATTGATGGCCTGAAAGCGATATTACAAGCTGAACCGATTATCCACGAAGGAGACATTTGTGACCCTAATTTTCTGGATTCCATTTTTGAAAAATATGAGCCTTTGTCTGTAATTCATTTTGCAGCCTATAAAGCTGTTGGAGAATCCGTTGCTGAACCACTCAACTATTATCAAAATAACATTTCGGGACTTGTAAACGTGCTTCAAAAAATGTTGGAGTTTAATATTTCGAATTTCGTTTTTTCTTCATCTTGCACCGTTTACGGTGAACCGAAAGGACAAAAGGAAGTGACTGAAGAAACTGAGAAAAATTTACCGAATTCGCCTTATGGTTATACAAAATGGATCGGTGAGCAAATCATTCAAGATGTCTATAATGCGAATAAGCATTTAAAAGTTATTAATTTAAGATATTTTAATCCTGTTGGGGCGCACAAAAGTGCTTTGATCGGTGAATTTCCAATTGGTAGACCGAATAATCTTCTTCCATTTGTAACGCAAACCGCGATTGGAAAACAGGAAATCTTAACGGTTTTCGGAAATGATTACCCAACTCCCGATGGAACGTGTATTAGAGACTACATTCACGTGAGTGATTTGGCAAATGCACATGTAAAAGCTGTTGACTTTCTGATGGAAAAAAAATCTGGCTTGCTTGAAAACATCAACATCGGAACAGGCAAAGGAACAAGCGTGAAAGAAATCATTCAAGCATTTGTAAAAGAAACCGGTGTAGTGTTAAATTGGCAAAACGGTCCACGTAGAGAAGGTGATGTAGTGGAAATTTATGCTAACGCGAGTAAAGCGGAAAAACTTTTAGGTTGGAAATCGGAACTCACTATTGTTGATGCCGTAAGAGATGCGTGGAACTGGGAACAATATTTATCGAAATGAAATTGAAAAGGGGATTAGTTTTATTAACGTTGCTTGTTTTTACTTCAATGAGAGCGCAAGACTCGTTGTTGATTTCTCGTCATCGACCTGGATTGTTTTGGTTTTTCGATGGTTTGCGCCCCACCAAAAGCACAGATAATCACAAATATGATCGACTTGTTTTTGATTTGACCTATAACGATTGGTCTGGCGACTTGAAACCTTTTCAAAATCGTTGGAATTCAATTGGGGTAAATGTAAATTTCATGAAAGACATCAAGTTCAAAAAGACAAAGGTATTTTCGTTGGGCTTAGGTTTAGGATATGGGTTTTCATCAATTTCATCCGAACAAAAATTTGCAGTTCAAAACAACATAATTACATTTTCAAGCATTCAAAAATCAAATATATACGATTATTCTAGTCTAAAAACTCATCGTTTTTTCATGCCGTTGGAGTTGCGATTTTCGACAAAAAAATGGAATCGATGGAAGTTTGCTGTTGGTGGATCTTTTGGTATAAATATTGCAATGAATCAACGAATGATTGGTTCAGGTGGATCAAAAATGGAACGTACGAATCTTAGACCAGCGGCATCATTATTAAACTATGGATTACACACCCGTTTGGGATATAAAAACTTCAGTCTTTTTGGTTCGTACCAAATCAACAGTCTTTTTAACGGACGAGGTAATCCCGATTTACATCTATTCCAACTAGGTCTAAGCATATCTCTTTTCTAATGTTTATCGATACACACGCGCATTTGTATTCAGAAGAATTTGAAACGGATTTGGATGAAACAATTTTTCGTGCTCGGCAAAG
>VGML01000046.1 GCA_016866415.1 Bacteroidota bacterium
GGCGAAGTTATACCGATCACTTAGTCCTCTAACAATTACGAATCTATTGTCTTGTATACTAGCTCCACTAATTCTTTTAAAAATATCTGAAGCTTTTGAATCAGGGGTTTTCTTGAAATTTTCTGCAGTTGTACCATCCACAACCGAAGCACTATTACGTTGCATTCTAATGAGCTCTGTGGTAGATTCTTTGTTTACTTTTTTTGTTACTGTTACACCCTTGCGATCAATTACAAATTTCTCTAATTCAATGTTGACCTCTTTCGACTCATTGTTTTTAAGCACAAATGCATCCAATAATCTTGTTTTGTATGTTTCTAGTCGAATTTCAAGAATTATTTCCCCAGATTTGACGTTTGAAATTAAGTATTTTCCATTTTCATCACTCACTGCACCAATGCCTGGTTGGCCCTTAACAATTACTTTTGCTCCAATTAATAGTTCGTTTGAGCTATTGTCCTTAATAATTCCAGAAATTTTTGATTCCTGAGCAATAAGTGAGTAAGTAAAGAAAATGGAGAAGGAAAGAATCCAAGATTTTGGCGTAATCATATGTTTGCACTTTAATCAATGCAAAGGAACGACCGTTAATTAATCTTCGAATTAATGAAAAGTTAAGGATATATTAAGTTTGGCTTAATAATTTGGTAACATTGAAAAAGAAGAGGGATTGTTTATTTTCCCCCTCCTTTTGTTGTGGTATTGATTTTTGGCTCAACCTTTGGTTTGTTATCTTTTTCTTTAGGCTTTTCTTCCTTTTTCCCTTCTGTAGGATTTGTTTTATTGGTATTGTTTTGTCCTGGCTTATTAGTAACCTGTGGTTTTGCATTGGGCTTGTTCGTTGTTGGTTTTCCAGCGGATTGTTGAGATTTCTGACCTCCGTTATTACCATTTCCGCCCCCTCCAGAATTGCTGTTTTGCGAGTTCCCTCCTGAAGTTGAACCATTGTTATTATTCGTGTTTCCATTATTGGTGCCGCCCGAATTACTATCCGGTTGATTTGATCCACCAACTGTTCCCGAACCACTTGTATTTGAGTTATTCGTATTATTTCCGCTAGAGCCTGAGTTTCCGCTTCCATTCGATTCATCATCTACACTTCCACTTTGGTCATTGGTTCCATTTGGCCCTCCACTCCCTTGACCTTGACCGTTGTTATCATTTTGGTTGCCGTCGTTGTTTTCCAAACAAGGGCCTTGAGTTGCGCCAAGCGATTGGTAATATGCCCATTCAGATAAAGTTATTGTCATTGTTGTAGAATTGCCGTTTCTGCCTTGTAATGGTAGACAAATTACCATAGTCTGAGGAATCGAATCCGTATTATTTTCTGGTTGTTGATAGTTAATCGTATATGACTCAACATCAGTACCACATTCGTTTTGTGCAGATATATTAATGGTGTTATTTCCCAATGACAGTGTTAAATTAGCTGAAATTGATCCGCTATTATTCGAGAATGAATTTAGAGGCACTCCGTTCACAGATAAATTAATTATAGTGTTGGAATTAATGTTTAACACTTGAGAAGTAAAGTTTAATTGTGAGTTCGTAGTTGTTGTCCCTGAAACTGGAATTGTAGTTAAATTAATTATAGGTGTTCGACATACCACATAATTTACCGTAAAAGTTTGATTATCATTTCCGCAAGTGTTCTGAGCTGAAAGGACAAAATTATTAATTCCAGCAGATAATATAACATTTGCCGTTAACTGATTGCTATTAAAAGTTGTATTTTGAATAACGACTCCATTCAGCTTTAAAGAGATTCCTTGAGAGGAATTCATATTTTGAATTGTAGCTATGAATTGATAATTCGGGTTAATAACCGGTTGTGAAGAATTTACAGGGTTATTAATCGAAATAGTAGGTGCCGTGCAATTATCAAAATTAATTGTGAAATTCTCGGCGTCATTTCCACAGCTGTTAGCCGCACTTACATAAAAGTTGTTGGCGCCAGGTACTAGGATAACATTAGCTGAAATTTGCCCATTGACCAAAGTGAAATTAGTTAATGGATTTCCGTTTTGAGTAATACTTAAATTATTTGTATTGTTAACGTTCAAAACGTTCAGAACTAAACTGTAATTTCCTGACGTTGTTGTCACATTAACATTTTGTGGATTTGAAAGAGTTACGTTTGGCGCAATGCAATTGTTGTAATTAATTGTGGAAGTTTGGACCATGTTTCCACATGAGTTTCGAGCTGAAATAGAAAATGTGTTGAGCCCAGAGACTAAGTTTACAGTTGCGGAAACAATTCCATTATTGTAAGTTGACCCAGGCACAATATTGCCATTATGCGTCAATGTAATACCTTGCATGCTAGGCATATTTTGGACAATTGCTTGAAAATTAAAAGAGGAGATATTTACCGAGTTTCCAGGAATACTTGGCTGAGTAATACTAACTACAGGCTCGATACAATTATTGTAATTTACATTTAGAAACTTGACATCGCTCCCGCAAGAATTATTCGTTGAAATGGCAATTGTATTATTTCCAGGAATTAGTTGCAAAGCAGCAGAAAGTGTATTGTTTGAAAAGTTAAAGTTCTTATTCACACCATTTTGTGTGAGTGTTATTCCTAAACTTGTTGAGTTCGTAATTTGGGCTTGAATGTTTAATTGCCCGTTTGTTGTTGTAATGTTTAATTGTGTTGGATTCGTGAATGAAATTACTGGTGAAATACAATTATCGAAATTGATTGTATTTGTTTCAATGTCCACACCACATTCATTTGCAACTGAAATAGTGATTACGTTATTTCCTGGAGTAAGCGATAATGCAGAATTTAATACACCATTAACGAATGTAAATGGTTTAGCTTGCCCGTTTTGTTTAAATGTGATCGCATTTGAATTCATGGCGCCTGAAATTGTGGCTTGATAAGCGTATGTTGAATTTGTTACTGTTAGGCTAGCGTTGTTTTGACTTGAAACTGTAATTTGAGGAGGGGTACAATTTACCAAATTAAGGTTTGTAGTTTCTGTATCATTCCCACAAGCATTGATGGCAGTTAACAACAAGACATTATTACCATTGATTAATGATACATTTGCGTCTAATTGACCATTATTAAAAACAAAAGGTTGATTTTGGCCATTTAATTTCAAGCTTATTTGTTGGCTATTCGTAATGTTGGTAAGCGCTGCCTTGAAATTATAACTTGAAACATTTACTGTCACACCACTTGCTGTTGGGTTAATGATTGTTATGTTTGGCGCTATACAATTATTGTAGTTGACAATGATTGTTTCCGAAGAATTCCCACATGACCTAGATGCTGTCAACTTAAAGGTGTTTATTCCAGGGGAAAGAGCTACTGAACTGGTAAGAATTCCATTGAAATAGGAGTAATTAATAGGAGTTCCATTTTGAGTCAATACAAGCCCATCCGATGTTGGCATATTTTGAATGTTCGCAGTCAGATTAAAGGCACTGTTGGTAACTGTTTGATTGGTCAAATTTGTAATATCAACGTTAGGTGCTTTACAATCATCATATTGAACCACGACTGTTTCAATGTCAGAGCCACAGCTATTAGAGGATGAAATTGTAATGGTGTTTGTTCCTGGAATTAAGATTAACGATGCGTCTACAATTTTTGAAGTATTATTGAAATTAAAAACAGGCACATTTATGTTGTTTAATAATAAATGAATGTCTTGCTTAGCCGGTACATTTTCAACTTTTGCTTTTAATGTGACTTGAGGTGAATTCACTACAGAATTCATGATTGGCTGATTGATTGTAATTATAGGTGAGTTACAATTTTGAAAATTTAAGGTTGTTGTCTCACTATCCGTTCCACAATTGTTCGTTATGCGAATGGTGATGGTATTGTTCCCGTTTATTAAAACAACGGGTATTTGTAGTTGACCATTATTGTTGGTGTAGTTTGTTATGTTCACTCCGTTCAATGTGATTTGAAGAGTTCCTGACGACAAGTTAGAAACACTTGCATTAACATTGTAGTTTGGGGAATTTACAGTTGACCCTGATGCTGAAGGGGAAGTAATTTGAATATTTGGACTTACACAGTTGTTGTAATTAACAGAAGTTGAAATGCTATTATTACCACATGGATTAGAAAAGTCAATTCTAAAATTATTTATCCCTGGTTGTAAAATTACATTCGAAAGTACAACTCCTGAATTAGGATTGAAACTTGGACTACCAAGTAACGAGCCATTTTGATAAACAGTAATGTTTGATAAATTTTGAACGTTTGTTAAGAACGCACTTAACGCAAAATTAGGGTTAGTTACTGTTATTTGATTATTCATCGGATTCGTAAAATTTCCTGATGGCAAAGTGCAATTTACATAGTTGATGGTGATCGTTTCTGAATCACTTCCACAATTATTACTTGCAGTTATTGTATAATTATTTACTCCTGGTGTGAGTGTAACTACTGCTTCAAAATTCCGTGTCAATGAATTGTAAGTAAAAGGCAACATCGAGTTATTTACTCCTAAAAAGACAACAGAATTACTTGAACTTATATTGTTAACGCTAGCCTGAATTTTAAATGTAGCTTGATTGCTTATTAAATTATTTTGAGTGATTAGGTTAATTATTGGCGCCGGACAATTTGTGAATGAATTCGGATTGGTTGTTGTGAAATTTGTATTAGGAGAAGTCGTTCTATCTTCATTTCTTGCGCGTAATCTAAAGTTAATGTACAAAGATGTATAATGATACCAGTCACTCTTGGCGCGCACAGGGGAAGATGAAACACCATCAAAATTGTCTTTTAATGTAAATGTGGTTTTATGTTCAACTCCAAGTGTAGTTCTCTTTCCGATGTGATAGCCCAGACCAAAACCTAAGCTCGGCATAACATTAACCTGATATTTCGAATATCCATCTAAAGGGGTTTCGTATGAATTGTCAAAATTGACATTGCTCAGCCCACTTGGTTGATAACCGTATGGTAAAGGAGACATACCTGAAACATCTATGGAAGCCGAGTCAGTTAAGTTTCCATATGTTCGGTTCCAAGTTAATCCTATTCCGCCGAAGACATAAGGATCCAAACCAGTCTTTTGCGTAATGGCATTTAAGTGAATGGCCAATTCCAAGGCTAAACGATGAACATTCGATTTGAAGTTGTGGTAGGTATACCCTGGTCCATTTTGATATCCATAGAGCGCATTGCCTTGGCTTAATCCAGAGAGCGCTGTTGAATCCTTATCCTGACCGTACCAATTTCCATTTAAATATCTTCCTCTGATGTCAAAAGAAAGGGGTTTTCCATAATTGTAATTATACGATTTGCCAATGGTAATTCCCCAACCTACTCCTGTTTGGTTTGAAACATCAGTTGACTGCCAAGTTCCACCAAGGTTTAGTCCCCAAAACCATTTTGAGGCATTATCATAATCAACTTTTTGAGCTTTTAATGAAAATGAACTTAGAAATAAAAGTACAATGTAAAAATTTTTCATATCCAGAATTTTAATGAAATCGCCAATTAAATAATTACTCTTCTGTGAATTATAAAATGACAATTGTTCAATTTGTTTATTAAAAACTGTGCCAAAAGACACGTAAAAAATAAAATTAAAGAATTAAATTATAAATAAATTTAAAATGTGATTAATAATTTGATAATTAGTTGTTTATGTTTTTGTTAATGTTTTGTTAATTCTAGGTTATTTAAAATATTGAATATTTTGGAACCTTAAAATTACAAGCAAATTACTCCCTGCTAATCGTTCAATCGTTGAGCCTAAAAGCTGTGTTTTATTGTCGTATACAATTTGAAGTTCGCCTGTAAAAACAGAGCTGCCAAAAATTTTTCGCTCGATTAAATTTCCAAAACTATCGTATTTAAATTGTGCCTCCTTGACTGGCTTTTCAGAGTCATTGTATTGAATTGTCCAAGAAGAAAGTAAACCTCTTTCATTGTAGAAAAACTTCTTTTTGTATTCTGCTGAGCCCATTCTCAATTTCTGTATTTCTTCCAATTTATATCCGTCGGCATCCCATGTTTCATACTCGTCCATGTATGGTAACCCATAATTGTTGTAGGTAACTTTTTTGAATCCAGATTCCATTTTGAAATACTTCATCGTTTCCTTGTTAATAGAAATACTACTCAAAAGATGACCGTTTTCGTCAACAATATCTCGTTTTTGCTCTATTGAAACAACTCTGTTTAAACTATCATATTGATAAATGTATGCCGTTAATCCTCCGCTCTCAGTTTTGCGGTGCGTAATCAGAAGATTTTTATCATCGTATGCATAATAGTTGACGCTTGTATCTTTTTTTCCTAAATCTGATCTTACTTGAAAGGTTGAAATCAAATTTCCGGTCGTGTCAAAAGTATATTTAAATGAATCAGAAGATGGTCTCACTACATCACCATCTTTCTTTCTTGAATATTGCCCTTCAAGTGATTTAATGTGATTGCGTTTAATGAAGCCCCTGTCAAAGAATGGTTTATCAGTGAACGCATCACCAGACAAATTATTGACCATCTGTCCATAGCTTGACTTTAAGTTCAGCATTAAACCAATAATCCAAAAATATCTTAGTAGTGCTTGCAATAAATCAATTGTTTTTCAAATCGGTTAATATTTTTCTCCAACTTGCTTTATCGGCGATTCGTTGTTGAATTTCATGTATTGAAATACGATCTTGAAGCATTGTGTCCCGTTCACGAATTGTTACGGTACTATCTTCTAACGTTTGGTGATCAACGGTAATACAAATTGGGGTTCCTATGGCATCTTGCCTTCTATATCTTCTGCCGATGGCATCTTTTTCGTCGTATTGAACATTGTATTCAAACTGAAGCAATTTTTGAATTTCTCTTGCTTTTTCTGGAAGTCCGTCTTTTTTTATCAAAGGCAAGATGGCGGCTTTGTATGGGGCAAGAACCGGTGGAATATTCAAAACAACTCGTTCGGTTCCATCTTCAAGTTTTTCGTTTTGGATAGCAGCAGAAAGCACTGCTAAAAACAAGCGATCCAATCCAACTGAGGTCTCAACGACATACGGAACGTAACTTTCGTTAATCTCCGGGTCAAAGAACTGAAGCTTCTTTCCTGAATGTTGCTCGTGTTGTTTCAAGTCAAAGTCGGTACGCGAGTGAATGCCTTCCAACTCTTTGAATCCCATTGGGAAATTGAATTCAATGTCGCAGGCTGCGTTTGCGTAATGTGCTAACTTGATGTGGTCATGAAAACGATATTTTTGATTTCCTAGTCCCAAATTCTTATGCCATTTTTCACGGGCATCTTTCCAATATTCGTACCACTTCATTTCCTCTCCCGGTCGAACGAAAAATTGCATTTCCATCTGTTCGAATTCCCGCATACGGAAAATAAATTGCCTTGCTACGATTTCGTTTCGAAAAGCCTTTCCTATCTGTGCAATCCCAAAAGGAATTTTCATTCTTCCCGATTTCTGAACATTCAAGAAATTCACAAAAATCCCTTGTGCAGTTTCAGGTCGAAGATAAATGGTTGAGGCATCTCCGGCTACAGATCCTAATTCGGTGGAGAACATCAGGTTGAATTGCCTAACTTCTGTCCAATTTTTAGATCCTGAAATCGGACAAACAATTTCTAAATCAAGAATTAGATTTCGAACGGCTTCTAAGTCGTTGTCCTCCAAAGATGACTTCATTCTCGCCTCAATTTGAGTTATTTTCTCAGCATTGCGCAGAACATTTGGGTTGGTAGCACGAAATTGGGTTTCGTTAAAATCGTTTCCAAAGCGACTTTTTCCTTTTTCAACTTCCTTTTCAATTTTTTGTCTGATTTTTTCAATGTGTTCTTCAATTAGAACATCAGCGCGATATCGTTTTTTGGAATCCTTATTGTCAATAAGTGGATCGTTGAACGCATCGACGTGTCCTGAAGCCTTCCATGTCGTTGGATGCATAAAGATTGCGGCGTCAATACCAACAATGTTTTCATGCATTTGAACCATAGCCTTCCACCAATAAGTCTTAATATTGTTTTTTAGCTCCGAACCCAATTGACCGTAATCATAGGTTGCCGCTAAACCATCATATATCTCTGAGGAAGGAAAAATGAATCCATATTCTTTGGCGTGCGAAATAATGTCTTTCAGTTTATCTTGCTTTTGTTCCATGATGCAAAGATAAACGCATATTCAAAGAAAGTCCTTATTACAATCAGGTGAATTTCAACAATACAGGTTTAAAAAATGCTCGCTCAAGAATTTAATTCTTAATAAACTTGAGATATTCTAGTTTTATCTGACATTAAAATCCGCTTTATTTAGAATCATTCTAAAATACCATTTTTTTGGTATTGTGCTTTTTTGAAACACGATGTTACTTTGTATCATGAAAAAAATGATAAACACAATCGCGATACTTACATTTATTCTGAATGTAGCCTATACACAAGTAAATCAAGGCGACTCGATAAAAATAAAACATCACAAAGAACTCATTTTTACTGAAAAACTTCCAACTTTTCTAGGGCCAATTCAGGGGACAAACATATATTCAGGAAAGAAAAATGAGGTAGTTCATTTGAACCAATTAGATGCAGATCTTTCTTCAAATAACTACCGACAAATCATGGCAAAAGTTCCAGGGGTTTCAATTTGGGAAAGTGATGGGTCGGGAATTCAAACATCTGTTTCAACACGTGGATTGAGTCCAAATCGTTCATGGGAATTCAATGTTCGGCAGAATGGTGTTGACATTTCCTCTGAGGTTTTTGGCTATCCCGAAGCTTATTTCACTCCTCCAACAGAGGCGCTTGAAAAAATCGAAATTGTGAGAGGTGCTGGTTCATTGCAATATGGACCCCAATTCGGAGGAATGATGAATTATATTACAAAACGCTACTTAGGAGCAAAACCATTCTCTTTTGAATCCCAGCAAACGATTGGAAATTATGGTTTGTACAATGCGTTTAATGCGATTGGCGGGAAAATTAAAAATTTCTCTTACTATGGTTATTTGCATCACAGAAGTGCTGATGGCTGGAGACAAAACAGCCAATATCGAACCACGACTGGGCACATTTCTCTTTCTTACAACTTTTCTCCAAAATTCAACGCCACATTAGAATACACACACATGGATTACAAAAGTCAACAGCCCGGTGGTTTGTCGGATTCTATGTTTTTAGAAAATGCCCAACTTTCAAACCGATCAAGAAATTGGATGGGTGCTCCATGGAATACCGCAGCTTTGCATCTCGATTATTCATTCAATGAGAAGTCGAAAATCGCAGTGAAGATTTTTTACACCAATGCCCAACGAAATAGTGTAGGATTCCTAAAAGATATTTTTATTCCCGATTCACTAAATGGAGCATATTACAACAACAGACAAGTAGACCGCGATTGGTACAAAAACATTGGCGGAGAATTACGTTTCTTACAGAAATACAATTTGTTAAGAAACGAGTCAGCATTATCAGCGGGAATTAGAGTATATTCAGGTGAAACGACAAGGAAACAAGGGGGAATTGGGTCTGTTAACAGTGACTTTGATTTGGAAATTGTTTCACAACACATTAGTTCTATCGGATCCTTTGACTTCAAAAAAGAGTTGCAATTTACAACAAGAAATGGAGCTGCATTTATTGAAAATATGTTTCAGTTGACAAAACGCTTAAGTGTTACCCCAGGTATTCGTTTGGAATACATTAATTCAGGCGCTTTTGGAACAATAGACAAGCCAACTGTTGGATCGTCTATTGCCGTTCCGAACCAAGTTAGAACAGTGCTTTTGGCAGGAGTTGGGGCAGAATTCAAGGCAACCCAAAACTCAAATGTTTACGCCAACTTCAGTCAAGCCTATCGACCTGTTACCTACTCTGAATTAACGCCCGCAGCTACTACAGATTCTATCGATTCAAATCTAAAAGATGCAAAAGGATTTAACATCGATTTTGGTTACCGTGGAACAATCAAAGAATTTTTGACATTTGATGTTGGTGCATTCTATTTGTTTTATGACAACCGCATCGGAACTATCAGTGTTAACAATAAAAATTTAAAAACCAACATTGGAGCCTCGGTAAGCAAAGGAATTGAATCGTTCGTGGAATTGGATGTGATGCGAATCTTTTCAGAAAAATCAAAAATTGGAAATCTAAAACTCTATGCAAATGTTGCGTTAATTGATGCGCGCTATACCCGTTGGGACGATCCTGCAGCATTGGTTGATTCAACAAAAGATTTTACAGGAAATTACGTTGAAAATGCACCTCGCACAATTAATCGTTTTGGGTTGACCTATAGATACAACCGGTTTTCGATGAATTTTCAACTGAATCAAATTGGTGCGGTTTATACAGATGCTCACAACACTGAACTATCGAATGCCAAAGCTACCATTGGTAAAATAAATGGTTATCAAGTTATGGATATTTCATGCACCTACCTCATCAATGGAAAGTACAATGTAAAAGCTGGAGTTAATAATTTAACTGATGAGAAATATGCTACTCGTCGCGCAGGAGGTTATCCTGGCCCTGGATTATTACCTGCAAATGGTCGCACAATTTACTTTTCGATTGGGGTTAAGTTTTAAGATAGATTAGTTTGTGCCTCTAATTTTATACTAAAACTTGTTCCTTTATTTAACTCAGAAACAAAGCTGATTTCGCCGTCGTGGTTTTCCACAATTTGTTTAACCATTGATAAACCAATGCCGCTGCCGGAGGTTTTTGTAGTGAAATAAGGAACAAAAAGTTTTTCTTGTTCTTCTATTGAAATTCCGCACCCATTGTCTGAAACATCTATGAAAACAGAGCTATTATCTTTTTGAACTGAAACCGTTATTACACCATTTTCTTTTCCTTCAAGCGCATGAATGGCATTTTGAATGAGGTTGTTAAACACTTGAACCCATTGCTCCTTGTCTATGTTAATTATTATGTGTTTTTCATTCGATTCGATGTTAAACTTAATTTTTTCTTCAGCCTCGAAAAAGGAAACTGTATTTTCAATCAAAACGATTAAATCAACTTCTTTCTTATTTGGCTCCGGCATTTTAGCGAAGCGTGAAAATTCGTTGGCGATACGCGTCATACCATCAATTTGTTCAATAATGGAATTCAAGACACGCTTTATTTTTTCTGTTGATTGCTGATCAGTTGGGTCGTAAACACGAAGCAATTGCTGGATACTCAACTTCATCGGTGTGAGTGGATTCTTTATTTCATGAGCTACTTGTTGCGCCATTTCCCGCCAGGCAGATTCGCGTTCCGTTTTTGCAAGTTTTTTCGCTGCCGCTTGCAACTCATCCAATTTTAAGTTATACGCCGAAACTATCGTTCCTATTTCATCTTTTCCAGGATACTCTATCTTGACATCTGAAGTAATTTCTAATCCTGAGACTCTTTTTTGAAGCAATTTCAAGGGAGATGTTACCCAATTAGAAACGAGTAAGGCGATTCCAATTGATAATAATAAAAGTATGATCAACACATTTACCACCGCAACAACAAAGCTTTTTAATTGTTCCTCTAACACTTGCTGTTGACCAAAATGCTGGAGGTTTAGGTAACCCAATAATTTTTCCTCGCTATTATAAATTGGCTGATAAGAAGAAACGTAATTGAGATTTCCTATGTTTTCCTTCTGTGTGAAAAAGCTTCGTTTTTTGCGTTTAATTTTTTCAAATGCTTCCGGATTTATTTGTTCACTTAAAAGCCCTTGATTAAAAACTTTACTTCGCGAAGACGCGACCAAAAATCCTTGTTTGTCATAAATATTCAAGTCTGTTTCAAAAACACGAGCCAACTTGACGAGTACAGATTCCAAAAAATTTCCCTGATCGGCCATATTTAAATTGGATGTCGAATTTAACTTTCCACGTAGTTCTTCTTCAACTGATGTCAACTTGTTTTCGATCACTTCATCTGAAGCTTGTTGAAATTGCTTTTGAACGTAGTATCCACTTCCCGTTGCAAATAAAATCAAAACAAAAATGACCAATACTAGGATTGCATATTGAATTTTCAAGGATAACGACAAGTTCGATTTATCAAATGTAACGTCTTTGAAAAAAAGCCGAGACAAAAATAAAATCAACCCTAAAAAGCAAAAAACAACTGCAAACGCAGAAACATAATCAACAAATTCATAATTTTTTATAGTCAGCATAATTGTCTGATTTGTCTTTGAAAAAATGAAATGGTTGTGCCCATCGAAATGGATAATTTGTTCCGATTTCTTTTCTTTAGGAAAAGCTGTCAAGGAAGTTGGAAAATGAAAAGGCCCAAAGCTTCGAATCAACTTCTCCCCATCATATTTACCAACGGAATAATGTTCTAATGAGTTGAGAACATTTGCGTTTTTTGAAATCAACAAACGAGGAAAACCAATTTCTTCAGGAATTCGTTTGGACTTAAGTGCTACAAAAAAAAGAAAAGTGGATCCTTCAACTTTAATTTTTTCACGAATAATGTATGTAAATCCCCTTGTTGAAGACTTAATAAAAAACATACTTGGATCGACAGCTGAAGGTTCGCCGTATTTATCAATCAAAGTTTGACAAGTTTGAGAAAACTGAAAATCACCCGTAAAAATTGACTTTCCTACGGAGTCACACAAGTTAAAAGTTTGTTCGTATACATCCCACACTCCCTTGAAGTATTTTTTTT
>VGML01000047.1 GCA_016866415.1 Bacteroidota bacterium
AGGAAATCTGCAACCGACAATCGGAACAGATTGGTGGGATGTTGCTGATTTGAATTACGATAACAAAGAAATGCGAAAAGCAATGATCAATTCAATGAAGTTTTGGCTAACAAACGCCGATATTGATGGTTTTCGATGCGACGTTGCTGGCTGGGTGCCAATTGACTTTTGGATAGAAGCGCGCAAAGAATTAGATGCTACTAAAAAGGTTTTCATGTTGGCAGAGGCAGAGGAACTTCCAATGACA
This sequence comes from Bacteroidota bacterium, assembly GCA_016866415.1. Classification (GTDB taxonomy): domain Bacteria; phylum Bacteroidota; class Bacteroidia; order Flavobacteriales_D; family Crocinitomicaceae; genus UBA952. The sequence continues at coordinate 248 of VGML01000047.1, forward strand.
AAAGCATTTGATATGACTTATGGTTGGGAATTGCATCACATCATGAATGGCGTAGCACAGGACAAAAAGAAAGTTTCTGATTTGGTAAACTATTTTAAAAATGACCAATATCCTGCTGATCATTATAAGATGAATTTTACCTCCAACCATGATGAAAATTCCTGGAACGGAACTGAAATGGAACGTATGGTAAATGCATATAAAACGTTTGCAGTTTTTGCTTCCTTGATTGATGGAATGCCTTTGGTATACAATGGTCAAGAGACTTCGTTAAGTAAACGACTTCGTTTTTTTGAGAAAGACACCATTGAATGGAAAAAAATGGATTTAGTTTCATTTTACACAGATTTGTTGAAACTTCATCAAAAGAATCCGGCACTTTGGAATGGTATTTATGGCTCAAAACCAATCTTTTTAGTTTCTGATGATAATCAAAAAATATTGGCTTTTTTAAGAGAGAAAAATAGAAGTCAAGTTTTAACGTTATTGAATTTTTCAGATAAAAAACAAACAATTGCAATTAAGTCTGAGCTACTGAAAGGAAAATATATTAACCTTTTTTGCAACAAAACGAAAAAAATAAATTCGACCTATACTGTTGAATTAGAGCCGTTTGGTTATCAAGTATTGTATAAATAAATCCATTCGTATGCTAAACAATAAACCTAAACTTTCCTTTTGGCAAATCTGGAACATGAGTTTCGGATTTATGGGAATTCAATTTGGGTGGGGACTCCAAATGGCCAACATGAGTTCCATCTATGAAAATTTGGGTGCAAAGCCAGAAGAAATTCCAGCGTTGTGGTTAGCAGCTCCGCTAACCGGTTTATTAGTTCAACCGATTATTGGTTATTTAAGTGACAGGACTTGGCATCCGAAATTGGGAAGAAGACGTCCTTATTTTCTTATTGGTGCAATTTTAAGTTCCATTTGTTTAATCTTAATGCCCAATTCTTCATCACTTTGGATGGCAGCAGGTTTACTTTGGATTTTAGATTCCTCAATCAATATTTCTATGGAACCTTTTCGTGCCTTCGTTGCAGATAATTTAGCTGAAAATCAACGTGCCAAAGGTTTTGCAATGCAAAGTTTTTTCATTGGTTTAGGTGCCACTGTAGCCTCTGCCTTACCATGGATTTTCACCAATTGGCTGCATGTGTCTTCCGTTGGTGCGAGCGGTCAAGTTGCTGATAACGTGAAATGGAGTTTCTACTTGGGAGCGGTTGCATTTATCGGGGCAGTGCTCTACACAGTTTTTACCTCTCGTGAATATCCTCCAACTACTTTGGAACTAGAAGATCGGAAAAAAGAAGAATCCAAAGGTTTCGGTGCTGGATTTGATGAGATAGTTGATTCGCTCAAAAATATGCCAAAACGAATGAAAAAATTGGCATTGATTCAGTTCTTGACTTGGCCTGGACTCTTTTTAATGTGGTTTTTCTATACACCAACGGTTGCAGTTGAAATTTTTGGAGGTGAACCAGGATCACAAATTTATACCGAAGGTCAGAATTTAGCAGGTTTAACCTATTCTTTTGAAAATGTAGTTACCTTTTTATTTGCCCTTGCACTTCCTTTATTGGCCTCAAAATTTTCCATGAAGTGGACACATTTTATTTGCTTAATAATTGGCGGAATTGGTTTGATTATGATCAATTTTGTTGGTGGGAAGGAAAACATCTGGATGCTTTTTCTGATAATGGGAATGGTTGGAATTGCATGGAGTAGTATTTTATCAATGCCTTATGCAATGTTAACTGGTTGTTTACCACAAAATAAGATTGGAATTTACATGGGGATTTTCAACTTTTTCATCGTCTTGCCAGAAATTCTTGCATCTCTTTTCTTTGGTAAAATAATGGAGCATTGGTTTGATGGCTCTCGCATGGCAGCCGTGACAATCGGAGGCGTTTTGATAATAGTTGCCGCATTTTTTACATTACGAATCAATGAAAACGAATAGCGACTACAAAGGATTTATATTCGATTTGGATGGAGTTTTGGTTTCAACTGAGCACAACCATTTTTTAGCTTGGCAAAAAACAGCTGATATGCTAGGTATTGATTTTTCTGAGGAAGAGAATGAAAATTTAAAAGGTGTTAGTCGAGTAGATTCATTGAAATATATTTTGAACCTAGGAAATGCCGTTCTAAGCAGCGAGGAATTTAATAATCTTCTTGATTTTAAAAATGAGTCTTATTTAGATTCTATTCAAAATTTGACACAACAGAATTGTCTGAATGGTGTCGTTGAGACTTTGTCAAAAGCAAAAGCCAGGGGAATCAAATTAGGTGTTGGTTCATCTAGTAAGAATGCCAAACGAATTTTAAAGCTCATCGAAATTGAAGATTATTTTGATACAGTCATTGATGGTTCGATGGTGGAAAACCTAAAACCAAGTCCTGAGGTCTTTCTTAAAGCAGCATCAAATCTTGGATTAGAAACTTCTGAATGCCTTGTTTTTGAAGATGCCGCAAGTGGCATTCAAGCAGCAAAAGCAGGAGGTTTTCTAGCAATTGGAATTGGAAATGAAAATATTAAACATCTTGCTGACCACTATTACAACGATTTAACGGAATTTACTTTTTAAGCAATGAACAACTTATTCGAAATAGACGCGTGGAAAATTATTGAGAGAGGATTTGACCCTTCGAAGCAAAAACAAGCTGAAAGTATTTTTAGCATTGGAAATGGTTCATTCGGTCAACGAGCAAATTTTGAAGAAAAATATTCGGGAGATTCACTGCAAGGCAGCTACGTTGGAGGTGTTTATTATCCCGACAAAACACGTGTTGGATGGTGGAAAAATGGTTATCCTGAATATTTTGCAAAAGTATTGAATTCATGCAATTGGATCGGAATCAACATTGAAATTGATGGTGAACAATTGGATGTGCATCATCAAGAAGTTTTGTCTTTTCAACGTGAGTTGGATATGAAGTCAGGAACACTCTCACGTAGAATGAAGGTTCGATTCAAGAATGGGAAAGAACTTGAAGTAGAGTCGTTGCGTTTTTGTTCGATGCACGATGAGGAAATTGCTGCAATTCGCTATATAGTGACGCCGTTAAATTTTTCAGGAAATGTGAAATTCACCCCTTATCTCGATGGAAACGTAATGAATCACGATTCCAATTACGACGAATTTTTTTGGGAGGAGGACAGCCATAAAGTGGATGTGAAAAAAGGTTATGTCTGTTCAAAAACGAAGAAAACAAATTTCTCAGTTTCAACAGCAATGCGCTTTTCGTTTTGGAAGAACGACGAATTGTTAGAGATTCATCCGAATCACGTTTCAAAAGCCTTTTTCGTAGAAAATAATTTTGAACATTATGTTGAGAAAGGGAATCGTTACACACTAAAAAAATACGTTTCCATCGTTTCTACAATTTCGCATTCTGAGTTTTCAGTGATCCCCAGATCCATAAACAATGTTCGTCAGGCATACATGAATGGATTCGATTATCTATTGAATAATCACATTGCAGCTTGGGAAGAAATTTGGTCGAAAGCCGATATTGAGATTTCAGGCGATGTTGCGGCGCAGCAGGGAATTAGGTTCAATATTTTTCAACTTTATCAGACTTATACTGGCAAGAATGAGAAATTAAACATCGGTCCTAAAGGTTTTACAGGTGAAAAATACGGAGGAGCAACATATTGGGATACGGAAGCTTATTGCTTGCCTTTTTATCTCAAAACAGCAAATCCGAAAGTAGCTCGACAATTACTGATTTACCGATACAATCAATTGGATAAGGCCATTGAAAATGCTGAAAAACTCGGTTTTAAAAATGGAGCCGCGCTTTATCCGATGGTTACCATGAACGGTGAAGAATGTCATAACGAATGGGAAATTACCTTCGAAGAAATTCACCGAAATGGTGCAATAGCATTTGCAGTTTATAACTACGTTCGACATACAGGCGACCATTCCTACCTTGAAAAATATGGTAGACCTGTTCTTATTGCAATTGCAAAATTCTGGACACAGCGATTTAATTGGTCTGAAGCGAAAAATGCATATGTCATGCTTGGCGTAACTGGTCCAAACGAATACGAAAATAACGTCAACAACAATTGGTATACGAATTACATAGCTCGCTGGTGTGTTCAATATGCTTTGGAAGTTGAAAAAGAAGTTTCTCCAAAAGTGGGAGCTTTATTAACAAACGATGAAATTAAATCGTGGAATCACTTGGTAGAAAACGTTTATTTTCCTGTTTTGGAAGGAACACGTGTATTTCTTCAACAAGATAATTTCATGGACAAAGAACAGCTTACAGCGTCCGATATTCCTGAAAAAGAGCGTCCGATCAATCAACATTGGTCGTGGGATAGAATCTTACGTTCAATTTTTATAAAGCAAGCAGATGTACTTCAAGGAATTTATTTATTTGAAGACCATTTTGACTTAAAAACTATTCAAGACAATTTCGATTTCTACGAACCGAAAACCGTTCATGAATCATCACTTTCCCCTTGCATCCACAGTATTCTTGCGGCTAAAATTGGTCGTTTGGATAAAGCGTATGAATTGTATCTTCGAACGTCTCGTTTAGATCTTGATGATTACAATCATGAAGCTGATGAAGGCCTACACATTACAAGTATGGCTGGAACTTGGATGGCAATTGTTGAGGGAATGGCTGGAATCCGCGTATTGTCAGACTCGGTAAAAATAAATCCAGTAATTCCAAAAAATTGGAAGCAATACCGTTTTCAGATACTTTTAAGAAATCAACCGCTTGAAATTCGAGTTTCTCAGAATGAATGTGAAATTATAAATAAAGGATCTCAGGATCTTGAATTGATACTTTTTGATGAAAATATTCCCGTGAAAGCAGGAAACTTTTATATAAAAACTACTACTAAAACGGCTACAATATGAAAAAAGTAATTATGTTTATTTGCTTGTTTCTAACTTCATTGCTCACGTTCGGGCAAACAGTAAGTATCATCGGAACATTTACCAATTGGGCGAGTGATGTCAATATGAATTCGACGGATAATACCAATTGGACCTTAACCTACACGTTTAATGCTGCTGAACAATTAAAATTCAGACAAAATGCTTCTTGGACAGTGAATTGGGGGAATTCTAGCTTTCCATCTGGCACAGGTGTTCAAGATGGTCCGAACATTCAAGTTCCGGCAGGAGAATACAACATTACATTTAACAGTGCGACTGGAGCTTATAATTTTGAATCAACAAATCCAAACCCACCTTCTAATGTAAATCCAACGAATCGTCAATTAGTACTACAAGGTTTTTGGTGGGACTATTGGAATAACAATTATCAAAATGGTTGGGCAAATTATTTAACTGAATTAGCACCTCGATTAAAATCGATGGGAATAGATGCTGTTTGGATACCCCCTTCAATTAAAAACACAGGCACGAATAGTGTCGGATATGCTCCTTTTGATCACTACGATTTAGGAGATAAATGGCAAAAAGGAAATGTTAAAACTCGCATGGGTGACAAAGACGAATTACTACGAATGATGGCTGTTTTTAAGGCGAATGGTATCGATGTAATTCAGGATGTTGTTCTAAACCATGTGGTTGGTGCTGGTAGTCAAACAGGAAGCGGAGGACAAGACCCGGCTGCAATGGATGATGGTGAAACAAATCGGTATAAGAATTTCAGATATTCGAGTTTTGCTACACCTGGAAATAATGAAACTTCTTTAAACTACTATGCGAGAGCGGGTAGATTTCCCAAAAATTGGCAGAACTTTTATCCGAATCCAAACAATCCATGTTGTACGAATGAAATAAACAGTCCATACTGGGGGCCAGACATTTCTTTTGAAAGCAGTGCTTTTGGTCAAAGCAGCAACGCGTTAACCTACAATCCAACACAAACATCAGATTACATGCGAAACGGCATGAGAAATTGGATGATTTGGTATAAAAAGCAAATGGGATGGGACGGTGTTCGTTTGGATGCCGTTAAACATTTTCCAGCCAGTGTTGCCGAAGATATTTTATGGAACTTACAAAATAATGCAGGTTGGGCAAGTGGTGGAACCGATTTATTTTCTGTTGGAGAGTGGGTTGGAGGGATCAATGAAATGGATGGCTGGTGTAATCAGGTTCAAAATAGATCTGGAACATTTGATTTTTCATTAAGAGGAAATCTACGAAATATTGTTGCAGGAAATGGAAATTATGACTTAGCAACTTTGCCTGGTTCTCAACAAATAAATCGTCAGCGAACGGTTCCTTTTGTAAATAACCACGATACGTTCAGGCCACAATTAAACACACAAGGTAATTACGTTGGTTGGAATACAGCACTAGGAACTGAAGTTGAGCCAAATGATGGTCGAAATAGTATGGTTCATGCGATAGCACTAGCAGTTGATGGCGCTCCTCAAATATTTTTCGAGGACCTTTTCAATATTGGTTACAATGGAAATCGTTTTACTCATGATCCAAAAGTAGATTCAACATTACCAACCCGAAGTGATATCGAGAACTTACTTTGGTGTCATCAAAATCTTCGATTTAAAGAAGGAGCCTATTTAGTGAGATGGCAAGCGGCTGATGCATTGGTTATCGAAAGACAGGCGAAGGCTTTGGTTGCTGTAACAGATAGTTGGACGCAATGGCAGAATTTAACAGGGGTACAAACCTCTTGGGCTGACGGAACAATTCTAATTGATTATTCAGGAGCGAACGGAACTGCGCAGCGAACAGTTTACGGTGGAGGAAAAGTCGATATTTCCATTCCTCCATGCGATGGAACTGCAGCTCAGGGAAGAAGAGGATATTCAGTTTGGGCGCCTCAAGGAATTACAGATAATTACGTTCGGCCTAGTAAAAACATTGTTCAAGAATGGGAAATGGCCAATGATTTAGGTGATTCATACTTATCTTCTTTACAGCAAGGTGGAGCGCTTCCGGCAAATTCAAAGGATTGTAGAACTGTTGGGAGAATTTATGCCAAAGCAGGAACAGACATGATTTTTTCAGTTTTTCCTTCGGATACATTAAGTGGAATTGAATTAGTGATTTTGGATAAAGATTGTCAATCAGTAGATTCCATTTCTCAATCAGGCCCGTATGACTTCACTGTCAATGCAGCTTACGATGGTTGGTACACCATACGAATTCGAAATGCAACGAATACTCAGCCCGGACAAAATTGTTGGGTTAAAGCAAATTACAGAGCACCAGAAGTGGTTCTTACAAATGGAGTTAAAAACAAATGTGCTTGCTCAAGTTCTCCTGTTGTTAGTTCAGTTGAATTAGAAAAAACGGTAGCAATTTTTCCAAATCCCGCTTCGAATGCAATTCATGTGTTTTTGGAGGAATCTTTTAGTAATTGGGAAATTTTAGATTTGAACGGTCGAATTGTTATGGCAGGTTCAGACACTTCAACAGACTTCGAAATCAATATTTCTGAGCTACAGTCAGGTATGTACTATTTGAATATAATTTCCAATGATTCACGAATTCATAAGAAATTTATGAAAGGTGATTTTTAAATTATAAACTAAAAAAAGAAAGGCTACCAAATTTGAGTAGCCTTTTTTATGAAATAATAAATTCTCATTGCGTAATAGTCTCTGCTGAGAAGTTTCCAAATGTTCCAGTTACGTTAGAAATCATCATGTGTCTAACTTTAAATCCAACAACGCTATGTAAGTTGTCTATATTCCATTCTGTTTCCATAAGTATTAATTTTTGTGAATAGCTATTTCATATCCAATAGATGTTTGTTGGTTTTCAGTTAATTCATGAGTTAACGATATTCATTGAACTTGTAAAATCAAATGTATATCTTTGATGCATGAAATATTTAACACTTTTATTTCTGTTTTTTGCCAAAGTTTCTTTTTCACAATTGGTAACTGTTTCGGAAGAAAAAAAGAAATCAACTGAGAAAGATTCAAGTTCTTCCGTTTATTTGGAAGCAGGAATTTTTTCTGTTAATCGAACATTAGAATCAAATCCTGATTTTTTGAACAAAGCGCTTGGTGAACGAGCAAACGAAACGAAAATTAATTTATGGTCATACTCCATTGGCATGGTTTCACCTATTTCGAAGCATTTTGTTTTTGATGGTGGACTTTCATTTATTCAAAACGGTGAACAATATGCTTGGAAATCTTCTACAAGTGATTCCTCTTTTAATTATGAAACGAAATATCGATACATAGGAATGCCTTTGCAAGTGAAATTTCAAACAGGAAAGAATTTTCAGTTTTTCATTGGCGGTGGGCTTATTCCACAAATGCAAGTCGCTTATCTTCAATCACAGAACTGGACGGATTCCCTGGGAGGAAAAGATGAAGCGAAGATAAAAACATATTCGAATTTGAATTCATTTGTTTTGTCTGCCGTTGGATCAGCTGGAATGGTGTTGAACTTCCAAAATAATTTTGGCTTGCGAATTAGTGCCCAATATCGTCGTCAATTAACGGATAGTTACACGAAATACAATGGTTATTTACACAGAACTTCTGCTATTGGTTTCACATTTGGTTTAACTCGAAAATTGTAACATGAAAATTGCTGAAATCGTTTCTTATATAGAGGAATCTTATCCCTTAGCTCTGCAAGAATCGTATGATAATTCAGGGTTGCTTTGTGGTAGAAAAGAATGGGAGGTTACATCCGTTCTCATTTGTTTGGATGCGATTGAGGCTGTAATTGATGAAGCTATTTCACTAGGAAGTAACCTTGTAATTGCCCATCACCCCATCATTTTCAAGGGATTGAAAAAAATCACAGGTTCGAATTACGTGGAGCGCGTCATCGCAAAATGCATTCAACATAAAATCGCACTTTATGCTATACATACGAATTTAGACAATCATTTTTACGGTGTGAACCGCGAAATTGCCAAACGAATCGAGCTTCAGAATGTGAATATTTTAAGTCCAATGAAAGCAAACTTGTCAAAATTGGTTGTTTTTGTGCCAAAAGAATCATTGAATAAGGTCGATCAAGCGATTTTTAACGCAGGAGGAGGAAAGATCGGAAATTACGAAGAATGTCATTTTCGAACTTCGGGTGTTGGCACATTTAAACCAAATGATTTAGCGAATCCGAGTATCGGAGAAAGGGGGAATAAATCAGAAGTTGAAGAATATCGCGTTGAATATTTGGTAAGTAATTATCAAATTTCATCTGTTCTAGCCGCTATGAATAAAGCTCATCCGTATGAAGAAGTAGCTTTTGAAGTATATCCAATTCAAAATGAAAATCAGCATGAAGGCGCAGGAATGATTGGGGAATTGGAAAACCCGATGGATGAAATTGAATTTTTGAGTTTGTTGAAAAAAACCTTTCATTGCGGTACCATTCGACACACAAAGTTATTGAACAATAAAATCAGCAAGGTTGCCGTCTGTGGTGGAGCTGGAAGTTTTTTATTGAAGACAGCTATGTCTAAAAAAGCGGATATTTTCATCACTGGAGACTTCAAGTATCATGAGTTTTTTGACGCCGAAGATCGAATCGTAATTGCCGATATCGGACATTATGAAAGTGAACAATTTACATCAAAAATAATTGCTGATAAACTAAAGGAAAAATTTATTAACTTTGCAATCCGTTTAACAGAAATAAATACAAATCCGATAAACTACTTTTAGCACATGGCAGCAACTGCAACTAAAAAGGAAGCTACAATCGCAGACAAATTGGATGCGCTTTTTGAACTTCAAAAAATCGATTCTAATATTGACAGCATTCGCACAATTCGTGGTGAATTGCCTCTAGAGGTTCAAGATTTAGAAGATGAAATCGGTGGATTGAACACGCGAATTGCAAAAATCAACGACGAAATCAAAGAATTGGAAACTGAGATTTCTGATCGTAAGATTGCTTCAAAAGACAGTGAAGCTGCAATTGCAAAGTACAAGGAACAACAAAATAACGTTCGTAACAACCGCGAATTTGAATCACTTTCGAAAGAAATTGAATTCCAAGAATTAGAAATCAAATTGCACGAGAAAAAATCCAAAGAAGCGAAGATAAAAATCGAAAATAAAAAAGAACTTTTAACTGAAGCGACTGAGCGATTCGACATCAAAGTTGCTGACTTAAACGTTAAAAAGTCGGAGTTAGATGCAATTGTTAGTGAAACTCAAAAAGACGAAGACAAGCTGCTAAAAGCATCTGATGATGCTAAAAAGAAAATCGAATCTCGCTTGGTATTTGCATATAACCGTTTGCGTGAAAATGCAAAGAATGGTTTAGCTGTTGTGCAAGTTGTTCGTGATTCTTGTGGTGGTTGCTTTAACAAAATCCCGCCTCAAAGACAATTGGATATCGTTACGAAAAAGAAAATCATCGTTTGCGAGCATTGCGGACGTATTTTGGTTCCTTATCAAGGTGAGGAAAACCAAGATTAAGATTTTTCCTGTATCTCATTTTTTAAATAGATTCATTTTAAATGACTTTTTAGTCGTTTATCCATTTATTTCACTTCAATGAAAGTCATTTTCTTTACTGGCTCTGGTATTTCTGATGAAAGTGGTATTCCAACTTTCAGAGACCGGAGTGCTTTGTGGGAGGATTACGACCCTGAAATCGTTGCTTCAATTGCTTCTTGGAAAACGCATCGAGCGGAAATGCTTCATTTTCATAATGAATTTAGAAGATTGGTTCAGGAAAAGATTCCGAATCTAGCACATCATTTTATTGCCGATCTCCAGGAAAATCACGAAGTGATCGTAATTACCCAAAATGTTGATGATTTGCACGAACGGGCTGGTAGTCGAAACGTAATCCATTTGCACGGAAATCTATTTGAAGCAAGATCAACTTTAAACCCAAATTTAATATATCCTTGTCACGGAGACCTCAATATTGGCGATAAATGCGATAAAGAAAGTCAATTAAGACCTAATGTTGTTTGGTTTGGAGAATATTTGAACGAAAAGGTGGTTCGCGAGGCTGAAAACCACATGCGATCTTGTGAACTTTTGGTAATTATTGGAACTTCTTTAGCTGTTGAACCCGCAAACGAAATGCCTAACTTAGTGCATGATGATTGTCGCATTATTGTTGTTGACCCAAATCCACCAGCTGAATTTATCAATCGCCACAACACGACAATAATTGAAAGCACTGCTGTAGGAAGTTTGGAGGAATTGAAGGTAAGGATTTCTTAGTTAAATAATGCGATCTAATAATTAGATAAAGGCGAAATCCATTTTAGTTAATTATTCCAAATCGAAAACGGCAAGAACAAAACAATTATTGCAAATCCTCTCGCCCTCTATACTTCCATCAGCGAAATTCAAATTTTCTCTATATTCTATCATAGGTTTTTTCATGGAAGGTCTAAAACCTCTACGATAGATACCCGCACGATAGATACCGCTTCGAATTAATTCTAATTTCGTTTCATCAACGACCTTGCGAACTGAACTACACCAAAAGAAATTATGTGCGGAGTTTGTGAATTGTTTACCAAACCTTTCATAAATTTCGATGAGTTCATCTTTTGAGGGAATTCTCCATCCTACACCTAAAGCTTCACAAGAATTTAAGGCGTCTTCATAGTTCAAAGGCCCAAAAAAATCTTCAGCCACTTGCAATTTTTTCCTGGTTTTAGTTAATATCATTTCCATATTCATTTATTTAATTCTATAAATTCAAATAACGGTTTGCGGCTTGGTGAAGGTGGCAATTTTTAGCACTAATGTTCATACGAAGCGTAAATATTGAACCTTGCCCAATTTTTTCTACGACGCACTGCTCCGCCACTTTTGCGAAATCCATGTTATGAGTCGGTTTTTTTGTAGTAAGATAATTAAAAATGTCTTACTTTTTTTTGTTTTTAGCATTCCAACCGTCAGTAATAACGTAACTAAACGCAACTGCAAAAAGTAAAGTAATAAGTCCCGCGAAGTATGGTATAAAATCAGTCATTCTTATTTTTGTTTAAAAGTTTCAAATAAATACCAAAAGCTAAAATACTAGGAACCCATAATCCAATGAAAATAGCTTGATTAGTATTCCCATCAAAAAACAATATTTCAGAGTATATCAAAGAAAGAAAAGCTGAAACAAAGAATAATTTGTCCGCAATAGTGAATTTTTTAAACATAGAAATTAATAATTTTTGTCCTACTTATAAGGCTTTTCGGAATTCGCCCCGTTTTTTAAAGTGATCTCTGGGCTTCACTATTAAAAACTAAATATAGCAAGTTTTATTTATTTGAGAGTACAAAGCCATGAAGAAAGTTTGAGGGGCACGTGTCATCTGTCAAACTTGCCCATAACGGTTTGCGTTTAGGCGCATAACAAGAAGGTTCCGCTTACGTTATCGATCCTGTTAATAATTCCCTATAAATTAATCCGAGTGAATAAATATCAGAACG